>JAGRLQ010000237.1 GCA_020441735.1 Nitratireductor sp. | reverse complement strand
TCCAGGTCTTCGCCAACCACGCGCCTCTGATGTCGACCATCAAGCCGGGCGTCGTCGAGGTGAAGATGGCCGATGGCGAAGCCGCGCGCTTCGTGGTTTTCGGTGGTTTTGCCGATGTTTCGCCTGCCGGGCTTACCCTGCTGGCACAGCACGCCGTCGATGTGAACGATCTCGACAAGGCCGATCTGGAGCGCCGGGTGCAGGAAGCCAAGGAAGACTTGGCCGATGCCAAGGATGACGAAGCCAAGTCGAAGGCCGCCGACTATCTGGACCAGTTGACGACATTGCAGTCGGCTTTCTGATCGCGCGCCGCATAAGCTTTTTTTCAAACCCGGGAGTTTTGCTTCCGGGTTTTTTGTTGCCCGTCCGGGGCCTTGCGACGGGGATTTGCGGTGCGGCGAAAAACGATATTGCACAAATGCCGCTGGACCGTGAATAACCTGCCCCGTATCTTGCCTTCCGATCCTTTTGCAGTTTGAACCGAGGAGCACAACTCATGCAGCTTTCCGATACCGTTGCCGTTGTTACCGGCGGAGCCTCCGGCCTGGGCGAGGCCACCGTGCGCAATTTCGTTGCCGGCGGCGCACGTGTCGCCATCTTCGACATGAATGCCGAGCGCGGCGAGATGGTTGCCAAGGAACTGGGCGATGGCGTCATCTTCCACAAGGTCGATGTGACCAGCGAGGAAGATGTGCAGGCCGGTGTCGACGCAACGATGACGGCCTTCGGCAAGATCAGCGCCAACGTCAACTGCGCCGGTATCGCCGTTGCCCAGAAGACCCTCGGCAAGGAGGGCGCACACCCGCTTGCCCTGTTCAAGAAGACGATCGACATCAACCTGACGGGCACGTTCAACACCTTCCGGCTCTGTGCCGAGCAGATGGCGAAAAACGAGCCGGGCGAGGATGGCGAGCGCGGTGTCATCATCAATACGGCCTCGGTTGCCGCCTATGACGGCCAGAAGGGCCAGGTCGCCTATGCTGCCACCAAGGGTGCCATCGTCGGCATGACCCTGCCGGTTGCCCGTGATCTCGCCTATTACGGCATCCGAATCTGTGCCATTGCGCCGGGCATTTTCTATACGCCGCTGTTCGAGGGGCTGGGCGAGGAGGTCGTCAATTCCCTCTCGGCCCAGGTGACCTTTCCCAAACGCCTCGGCAAGCCTTCGGAATATGGCGAGATGGCTCGCGTCATCGTCGAAAGTCCCTACATGAATGGCGAAACCGTGCGCCTCGATGGCGGTATCCGCCTGCCCTGACCATTCGCTGCTTTTACGTCATCTGCCCTGTCGTGATGGCGCAAAAAGGCATGGCGCCGCTGTTCTTTTACCCATAGCGTTTTCCTTCCGGCATGATTGCCGGGTGCGAAGGGAGGCGCGGGATGAACGGCAAGGCGGCAGAATACGATTACATCATCGTCGGCTCCGGTTCGGCGGGCGGGTTCGTCACCCTCCGGCTTTCGGAAGATCCTGACCTGCGCATCCTGCTGCTGGAGGCGGGTCCTGCGGCCAATCACTGGACGACGCGCATTCCCGCAGCAGCGCGCTATACCTTCGCCGGCGGGCCACGCAATTGGGGGTTCGAGACAGAGCCGGAACCCTTCATGGACAACCGGCGGCTGTTTCAGCCGCGCGGCCGGACGCTGGGCGGTTCTTCCTCGCTTAACGGCATGGTCTTCGTGCGTGGCCATCCACAGGATTATGCCGACTGGGTTGCTGCAGGGGCTGCCGGCTGGGGCTATGAGGACGTTCTGCCCTGTTTCAAAAGCATGGAGCGCTACCGCAACGGGCCCTCCCCCTTGCGCGGTGAAAGCGGGCCGATTTCGGTGATGAAGGTCACCGACAACCACCCGATCGAAACCGCCTTTATCGCGGCGGGGCAGCAGGCGGGTCATGCCAACCCTGCCGACTACAATGGCGCGGCGCAGGAAGGCGTCACCGTGTTCGATGCCAATGTCGACAATGGCTGGCGCTCGGGTACGGCGCGCGAATGCGTGGCGCCTGCCGCCGGACGACCCAATGTGACGGTGCTGACCGGTGCGCAGGCAACGAAGGTCACCATCGAAAACGGCCGCGCCACGGGCGTTGCCTACCGCCATCGCGGCCAGGATGTCACGGCGCGTGCTGCGCGGGAAGTCATCCTGTCGGCTGGCGCCTTCCAGTCGCCGCAACTGCTCATGCTGTCGGGTCTCGGCCCGGCGGACCATCTGCGCGAACACGGCATCGAGGTGGCAGCAGACCTCCCCGGTGTTGGCGAAAACCTGCAGGACCATCTCGAGGTTCATCTGAAATTCACCTGTCCGCACAAGGGGATGACGCGCAACAAGCTGATGGCGCGCCATCGCATCCTGCTGGCCGGCATGGAATGGTATCTCTTCAAGAGCGGTCCGGCCTCGCTGCCACCGAGCCGTGTCGGCGCGTTCCTGAAAAGCAGCGCGGCGGCGAGCCATCCCGATATCCAGTTTCATTTCTGGCCCTATCTGCTGGAAGGCTGGTCGCCGCCGCCCGACAAGGACGGCTACTGTTTCGATGTCGGCCCGGTGCGGTCTGAAAGCCGTGGCCGGGTGTGGCTCAAATCGGCTGATCCCTTCGCCGCCCCTGGCATTGTGCTCAACGGCCTGTCCGACCCGCAGGACTTCGTCATCTTCCGCGCCGCGATTGCCCATGCCCGCGAGATCGCCGCGCAATCGGCCTTCGATTTCTGCCGCGGACCGGAGGTCTCCCCCGGCGCGGATGTTACCAGCGACGCCGGTCTCGATGCCTATGTGCGGGCCAATGCCAATTCGGCCTATCATCCCTGCGGCACGGCGAAGATGGGCGTTGACGCCATGGCGGTGACTGATCCGCAAGCGCGGGTGCACGGTATCGAGGGCCTGCGCGTTGCCGATGCCTCGATCATGCCGGTGATCACCAATGGCAACATCAACGCGCCGTCGATGATGATCGGAGAAAAGGTTGCCCACATGATCCTGGGGCGCGAACCGGCGGCTGCATGACGGCGCACCCTATTGTTTGAGCCACAAGCGTCCTCCCCGCAATTCGATTTCGCCCTGGGTGATCAAGCCGTTCATCAGCTTGGAGAGGTGCGGCCTTGAAAGCGAGAGCCAGTCCGCCATCTCGGTGACGGAAAACGGCCAGGCTAGGGAGTCGGGCGGGGCGTCGCCCGGAACGGCGGCGAGCCGAAAAACCGAATGAAGAAAATCCAGCAGTTTCTTTTCCGAATTCTGCTGGGTTGCCGCGCCCCACAGCGACAGCATGACGGAAAAGTCCTCGCCGGTATAACTGCCGAGGAGTTGGCCGAATGCCTCCTCACGCATCAGCGGGATGATGGTGGATGCCGGCGTGAACCGCACGGAACTCGTCCGGACAGCCTTGAGATGTGCCCGGTAGCTGCCGGCAAGAACGGCCGGTGTGCCGAGCAGGCCGCGATAGCAGGGCAGCGCGGCAACATGACGGCCATCATGCTTGATATTGTAGATCAGCAGGATGCCGGTCTGCAGCCAGTACACGCCCTTGGCGGGCTCGCCGTCATGGTAGAGATGCTCGCCTCGCTCGATAACCTGAACGCTGGAAGCAGCCTCGATCTGCTCGCGGATTTCGGCACTGCAGCTTTCCCAGGGCGATGTTGTGAAACCGACAGCCATGCAGGTTATGCTTCCTTTTCGGGGACGGGCTTCGCCCGGATGCTCCGCCGGCATGTGTCCGCCTGCCAGAAACGGCTCAGGTTGCAGTTAAGGACGATTTTCCATCGAAGGCAAATCATCGTGGCGCGGCATTTCCGCCACACCCTGCCGGCCCGCACGCGAAGCGCTACCCTGGTTGCCATGCAAACCGGGGTGAACCCTGTGTATGTCAATGAGTGTTGAAAGAAAACAGTGTGGGTCCTCGGGACAAGCCCGAGGATGACCAGGGAAGAGTGAGTGCGTTATCCCCTACGCCCACTCCCTCACATCGACGAAATGCCCGGCAATGGCAGCGGCGGCGGCCATGGCGGGAGAGACGAGGTGGGTGCGGCCCTTGAAGCCCTGTCGGCCCTCGAAGTTGCGGTTCGAGGTCGAGGCGCAGCGTTCTTCCGGTTTCAGGCGGTCGTCGTTCATGGCAAGGCACATGGAGCAGCCCGGTTCGCGCCAGTCGAAGCCCGCTTCGATGAAAATCTTGTCGAGGCCCTCGGCTTCGGCCTGTTCCTTTACGAGGCCCGAGCCCGGCACGATCATTGCGTCGACGGTCTCGGCGACCTTCTTGCCCTCGACGATTTTCGCTGCGGCGCGCAGATCCTCGATGCGGCCATTGGTGCAGGAGCCGATGAAGACGCGGTCGAGGGTGATGTCGGTGATCTTCGTGCCCGGTTCCAGCCCCATGTATTTGAGCGCGCGCCATTTGGATTCGCGCTTGGTCTCGTCGGCGATGTCGTCGGGGTTCGGCACGGCGCCGGTGACCGAGATGACATCCTCGGGGCTTGATCCCCAGGAAACGATGGGCGGCAGGTTGGCGGCGTCGAGCGTCACCACCTTGTCGAAATGCGCGCCCTCATCGGTATAGAGCGTTTTCCAGTAATCGCGCGCCATGTCGAAGGCCGCGCCCTGGGGCGCCTTCGGCTTGTCCTTGATATAGGCGAAAGTGGTCTCGTCCGGCGCGATGAGGCCCGCCCGGGCGCCACCCTCGATCGACATGTTGCAGATCGTCATGCGGCCTTCCATCGACAGGGCGCGGATTGCCTCGCCGGCATATTCGATGACGT
>JAGRLQ010000236.1 GCA_020441735.1 Nitratireductor sp. | reverse complement strand
CGGTCCGCCGACATCGGATTTTCCGGCGGCTCGGCCCTGTCTTCCGGCTTGCGCATCAGCGCCGCATAGACCTCGTCCGCATCGGCCGGCTTGGCCAGATAGTCGACGGCCCCCAGCTTCACCGCGGTCACCGCCGTGGCGATATTGCCGTAGCCGGTCAGGATGATGGCGCGGCAATCGGGTTTTGCCTTGCGAATGACCTCAATCACGTCGAGGCCATTGCCGTCGGAAAGGCGCATGTCGACCACGGCGAAATCGGGCGGATTTGCCTTCACATGGGAAACGGCATCGGCAATGGTTTCGGCCATGTCGACGGCAAAGCCGCGCGATTCCATGGCCCGGCCGAGGCGGGTCAGAAAAGGCCGGTCATCGTCTACCAGCAGCAGCCGGTGATTTTCCGGGAGGCCTGATTCAGTCTGTGTGTCTTGCGTCATCGGGCTAATTTAGAATCCGGCTGATAAATGGAAAAGAAAAAACTTTCGCCTGTCACGGACCGATTTTCGGCAGGCTGCGCTCGAAATCGGCGCGATTCCAGGCGACTTCAACTTCTGCGCCGCCCTTTACCGGCTGATTCCTGAACACCAGCGTGGCGCCGCTGCGCTCCAGGAGGGTTTTGGCAATGAACAGGCCGAGCCCCAATCCGCCGCCCGACGTCACGTCGGCAGCACTTCTGTGAGAAACAAACGGTTCGCCGATACGCTCAAGAATGGCTGGCGCAAACCCCTTGCCGTCATCCCTGATGGAGATCGCCACCGTGCGCTCGTCCCAGCGGGCGGTGAACGCCACCCAGCTGGCGGCAAAGTCCACGGCGTTTTCCAGCAGATTGCCGAGACCGTACAGCACTGCCGCGTTGCGCCGCGTCACCGGTAGAGGCGATTCGCCCTCGAGTTCGATATCAAGCGTTATCTCACCCTGCCGGTAGGGTGAAGCGACTTCCTCGAGCAGTACCTCGATGGAAAGGCTGGCGATGTTTGCATCCTCTTGCGAGGAAAGGGTCGAGATTTTGCGGAGAATTTCCCGGCAGCGATCAGCCTGGCTGTGCAGCAGTTCCGCGTCTTCCCGAAGGCTGGTTCCTTCCGCTGTTTCCCGCAGCAGTTCCTTGGCAACCAGCGAGATGGTTGCCAGCGGCGTTCCCAGTTCATGAGCAGCAGCGGCGGCAAGCCCGTCAAGATTGGAAATGTGTTGTTCGCGTTGCAGGACCAGTTCGGTCGCAGACAGGGCATCGGCAAGCTTTCGGGATTCATCTGCAACACGGAACATGTAAACAGCGGTGAAGGCCATGGTGGAGGCAATTGCAACCCATATGCCCGCCCTGATTTCCAGTGGCAAAATGATCCCGCCCGGCTCGAACCAGGGCAGTGGCTGGTGAAAGAACACCAGCAATGTGGTGGCGGAAATCGCCAGTATGAATAGCGGAACCGTATATCTTGCGCGTTGTGTCGCAGCCGAAACGATAACCGGCACAACCAGCAGGATCGAGAACGGGTTCTGAATACCGCCGGTGAGATACAGCAGGGAGGCAAGTTGCAGGATGTCGTAAGCCAGCAGCCCCATCACCGCCCGGCCACGCCAGCGAACATTGCCCGGATAGCGGAAGCGCAGGAACAGGTTGAGCCATGCCGACATGGCAATCACCAGCAGGCAGGGCATGAGCAGCATGTCGAAGCTCATGACGAAATGGACAAACAGCACCGCAGCGACCTGCCCTGCAACGGCCAGCCATCGGATACGGATGGTCGTGTTCAGGCGAACGGCGAGACTATCGCCATTGCCCGGCGACATGCCGTTTTCCACCTCTATCCGGTTTTGCTGCAGCATCACGCTTCTGTCCTGCCTGCCCTTACCGCGGCTTTGCCCTGGTGGTTGCCTGTGCCGCTGCCGGATCATCCGGCCAGAAATGCTTCGGATAGCGCCCTCGCATGTCCTTCCGCACGTCCTGCCAGCTTCCCGTCCAGAACCCCGGCAGATCCGTTGTGGTCTGGACCGGACACATGGCCGGTGACAGCAATTCGAGCGTAACCGGAAGCGGCGCCGGCATCAAACGGCTCGTGATCGCCGGATGGCGGGTCAAGCCGTAAAACTCCTGCACTCTGGCCCGCAGAACGGCCTTGCCACCACCGTCATAATCGAGGCGCTGGCGTCGCCCGGTGGGAAGCAGCCAATCCTCCGGAGCGATTTCTTCAAGCTGCATCATCACCTCATGGCCAGCGTAAAGATACAGGCCATCCTTTATCTTCCGTGCTGTGATGTCGGAAACGCTTTTTACTCCCGCCAGAAGCGGCAACAACCAGTCATCGACCTTTTGGAGAAGTGATGCCTCGTCCACCGGCGGAAACGTCTCAGGCAAATGATGGTGAGCGAAAGCCAGCCTTGCCAGCAAGCCGGACACCGGCTCTTCCTGCATGACAGGCAGAGCGGAAAAGAGACCTTCGTCGCGAATGAGGTTGGCGATGGCTTCTTCCAGCCGGTCGCCTGCTTCCAGCGGGACGGCGCGAATGGAAAGTTCCAGATTCCCCAACCGTTCCACCTGACGGGCACGGATCCCGCCACCTGCCCGTTCCAACTGAACTTCCCGCTTCTTCTCGATCCGGGCACCATGCAGGGCGCGAATTTCAGCAAGGCTGGTTGATGCTGCCAGAAGAGTGCGGGCCGATGCCGCCGTTCCCTGGAGGTCTGCCACAACGATGTATTTTTCCTCCGACAATTGTTCTGTTGCACCAAGGCGTGCGCGCCGGCCGTTTGCCAGCCGAAAGGAAATCGAACCATCCGCTACCTGGCCCATATTGGCGGCAATACGGTCGGGAAAAGCGAGGGAGACAAGCCCGCCGAGGGTTATTTCCGGAGGCAATTCGATTTCCGGCTTTCCGCCATGGGCTGCGGCCTGTTCTGCCAGCTTGTCTTCAACCGACCGGATGCGGTCCGCACGAGCGCCTTTTTCATTCCGGAAGCGGTCCAATCTGACTTCAAGATCAGTATCGCGGCCTCCCATACCCTGTTCCTCAATCAGCAGGGCGGCCAGTGCAGCTTGTTTGACGAATGGTGAGTGCGCGGCAGCAAGCACCATGCCGGCCAGACGCGGGCCAACCGGCAGGGCGCGCAGGGCGCGGCCCTTTGACGTGATGGCGCCCGCTTCATCCAGTGCGCCCAGGTGCTGAAGCGCTGATTTCGATGATTCCCAGATGGCAGCAGGCGGCGGATCAATCCATTTCAATGCCAGCGGATCGGTAACACCCCAGTCGGCGAGATCGAGTACCAGACCGGAAAGATCGCTTTCAAGGATTTCCGGGCGCTCGAATTCGGCAAGGGAAGCGGTCTGGCCCTCATGCCACAACCGGATTGCCCTGCCGGGCGCGGTTCTGCCCGCCCTGCCGGCGCGCTGGGTAACAGAGGCGAGCGACGCGCGCACCGTTTCCAGCCGCGAAACACCTGCTGCCGGGTCGTAGCGGGAAACCCGGGCAAGACCTGAATCGATGACCGTGGTAACGCCTTCAATGGTGAGCGAGGTTTCGGCAATCGATGTTGCCAGCACGATCTTGCGGCGCCCTTCAATAGGTGGCGCGATGGCAGCGAACTGATCCTTAGGGTCAAGCGCGCCATAAAGAAGATGAATGTCGGCGTCTTTCGGCAGGCCGGGAGATTGCTTCAACCGATCATGGACCCGATGAATATCGCCCCGACCCGGCAGGAAACAGAGCAGGCTGCCATCATCCTCCCGCACAGCCTGACGGATCGCAGCCGCCATGGCCTGATCGAGGGGTTCGTCTGCCCGCCGCGGGCGATAGGCAATTTCCACCGGATAGGACCGGCCCTCGCTTTCGATCACCGGCGCATCGTCAAGCAAGGTGGCAACCCGTGCGCCATCCAGCGTTGCCGACATGGGGAGAAGGCGCAGGTCGGGGCGCAGCGCCTTCTGGCTGTCTAGCGCCAAAGCAAGGCCCAGATCGTTGTCGAGACTGCGTTCGTGAAACTCGTCGAACAAAACCGCGCCGACACCCGATAGCTCGGGATCTTCGACGATCATGCGGGTGAAGATGCCCGAGGTGATGAGCTCGATCCGGGTTTCCTTCGAAACCTTCGTTTCATGACGGACGCGATAGCCAACCGTCTTTCCAACCGGTTCACCGAGCAGGGAAGCGACGTGAATGGCGGCAGAACGGGCCGCAAGCCGTCTCGGCTCCAGCACCAGAATGCGCTTCTCTCCCAGCCAGCCGCATGACAGCAGAGCCGGCGGCACGCGTGTGGTCTTGCCGGCGCCGGGCGCCGCCACCAGCACGGCGCCGGAATCAGTTTCCAGCACTTCCAACAGTTCCGGCAGAACTCCATCAATCGGCAGATTGCCGGCGGCGGCGCTGTCGTACCTCGACATGGCGGCTATCCGGTCAGTTCGATCACGCGGCCACTGGCAGCAGCTGCATCGGCGGGATCATGGGTGACCAGCAGCACCGGCAGTTGCCGGCTCTTGGCCTCGGCAAAGACGAAATCGCGAATTTGCTGGCGCAGTTCCGAATCGAGTTTCGAGAAGGGCTCATCCAGTAACAGGGCCGAAGGCTGCGCCAGAAGCACGCGCATCAGCGCAACACGCGATTGCTGGCCACCGGAGAGCGTTGCCGGATCACGGTCAGCCATGCCGGAAAGACCCGCCTCTTCCAGGGCTTCCCCGATGCGGGTTTTCCGCGTGGCAGCGTTCATCGCAGGATCATGAGGCAAGGCAAAGGCGAGGTTTCCACCGACGCTCATGTGAGGAAACAGCAGCGCGTCCTGAAACAGCAGTCCCACCCTGCGGGCTTCGGCTGGCAATCCGGTAATGTCGCTGCCGTCAAGGGTGACGCTTCCGGCAACCTTGAATACCGGATCGAGGAACCCTGCCACATAGGCAAGCAGGCTCGATTTTCCGCAACCGGACGGTCCCATGACCGTCAACACTTCACCCGGCCCGATGCAGGTATCGAGATCGATCAGCCGGCGGCCGGCAAGCTCGATGCTTACATCATGAAAACACAGGGAGCCGCCAGTGGCGGTAGGGGCGCGTTCGGCTTTCTTGCTCATCCGATTTTCATGCCCTTCCGCTTGGCGAAGAGCAAGGCTGGGACGAGGGTCGCGATGAGAAAACCGGCAAAGGGCAACGCCATCTGCAGAAAGGCGTAGACACCGATCACCCGACGGTCTCCACCGGAGGCAAGTCCGACGGCTTCGGTTGTCAACGTGGGCCAGCGCCCGGCACCGATCAGCAGGGTGGGAAGGTACTGGCCGATGGAGACGGCAAAGCCGATGGCAGCGGCAGCGAGGATCGCACGCAACAGCATGGGCAGACGGATGCGCCAGAAGATGCGGTTGACCGGCGCGCCGAGCGAAGCGGCAAGTTTCGCATAGCGTTCGTCCAGCGCCCGCCAGGGATCTGAAAGAGAAAGAAACACGTAAGGCAGGACGAAGACGAGATGAACCATGACCACGGCCCAGAACCAGCCGCTCAATCCCGCCGCCAGAAACAGCATCTGAAGACCAAAGAGAAAGGCTGGCTGTGGCACCAGCAGGGGTAGGTAGAGAATGCCGAGTGCCCGGCTGCCGCCACCGTCGCCGAGGCGGGTTTCGCGCTCAAGGCAGGCCAGCGTGACGATAACGGCGATCAGGGTGGCCGCAAGCGCGATTTCGATGGTGACAGCGAGCGGCGCGCCAACGGCATCGAGATGCCGCGACCAAGTTTTCATCGTCCAGGAAGACGGCAGGGCATCGGGGAAGGCCCAGTAGCCGGCGAAAGACCAGATGGCGAGTACGCCGAGGCCAGCCAGCACCAGCCCCGCAGCAAGCATCATGGCGCTACCGGCGGCAAGGCGTGCTGCACGGTCTTTGCTGTAGCGGCGGCCGGAGGCAGCAAGCCGCTTCATCACAACGCCACTCAATCGTTCAAGCATCAGCCAGATGAGCAATGCCATGCCGGTCAGCAGAAACTGCAACACCGCGCCTGCCGAAGCCATGAACCGGCGCGTCAGATCGGGATCGTTCATCCAGTCAACCAGCCGAACGGCCAGTGGTGCCGGATTGGTTGGCCCGAGGATCAGCGCCACATCGACGACCGAGCTTGCATAGGCGATCACCGCAAATACGGCGAGGCGCATCTGGCGGTAGAGCGGAGGCCCGAGCACCAGCAGGAAACCCGCCATACGGCCGTAGCCGAGACCGGTTGCCACCTTCTGATGGGCAAGCGGCCTTACCTGCGGCAGCGCCGCCAGCATGACCAGAAAGAGAAAGGGAATCTCCTTGATCACCAGCCCCGCCATCATGGCAAAAGCCCAGGGGTCGTTGAGAATCTGAACATCCGGCGGGCGGGTCATTCCGGTCAGTTCCGGCGAGATCAGGCGCATGATCCAGCCGGAAGGCGCAATCATGAAGGCAAAGCCGAAAGCCGCCGCGGCATGGGGAATGGAAAGCAGCGGCGAAACCAGATGCTGCACCCGGGCAAAGAACCGCGTGTTCGACCAGGCGGCGAAGAAAGCCATAACGAGCGCCAGTGACACAAGCGTGGTGATCAGGCCCGCCGACAGGCTGATCCAGGCCGAACGCCACAGGCCCGGCTGGGCAAACAGGGTAGCGAAATGCCGGGCGGTGATTTCATTGCCGCCCAGTGCCGGAAAATAGCCGAAGGCGGGCAGCAGCGTTGCCAGCAGGCCGAAGATGATCGGGCCGGACAGCATGGCAATCGCCAGATGCGGAGCATAGCGCAACATCAGCGCATTTTGCCCGAAAGACGCAGTCTCCGGCAATCGCTGGGTAGAACTGCCCGCATCAGCGGATGGAGGCTCAGTTCGCAACCCCGTAGCGGCGCGTCCATTCCTTTTCGAGCTGCTCCATCCAGGAGGCATGAGGCTCGTTGAGCGTCGGACCGAGTTCGGAAGGCTTCAGCGTAGCGACGCCGAGGTCGAGCCCATCGAATTGCTGCTGGAGGGCGTCCGGCAGGCTGGCGATGTCAAGCACGGTAGGGTCACCCCAGACATCCGGATCCTGCTTGCGCAACTGCGCTTCCGGCGAGATCAGGAAATTGGCAAAAACCAGCGCGCCTTCCCTGGCTGCCGCGTTGTAGGGAATGGCAACGAAATGGGTGTTGCCGAGCGTACCGCCGGAAAAGACGAAAGAACGCACGGTATCGGGCAGTTCGTTGTTGGCGATGGCATTCGAAGCTTCCGCCGGCGAGAAGGCAAAGGCGATGTCGATCTCATTGTCGGCGAGCAGTTGGCGCAGCGCTTCCTTGTTCTTGGGAAAAGTCCTGCCGCTGCGCCAGAGATTGGGATGCATCCGGTCGAGGGCGGCAAAGAGCGGTTCAACCGTTGCCTCGAAACTGGCCGGATCGACCGGCTTCAGCAATACCGACGGATCGGTAACGCTTTCCGTCAGTGCCTGCTTGAGGAAGGAGGAACCGATGAAATCCGGCGGCGCGGGATAGCTGAATCGGCCGGGGTTTTTCTCGGTCCATTCGACCAGCCCGGCAAAGGAGTCCGGCATGTCGAGACCGCGGGCAGTGTCGTGAAAGAACACCATCTTGGCCATGCCCCAGGGCGATTCCTGGCCATCTGTCGGTTCGGTGAAGTCCGTCAGGATGGTTGGCTTGTTCTTCCAGTCGACGAACTGCCAGTTGGGCAGTTTCTGGGTCCAGCCCGCTTCCAGCAACAGGCCCTGTTTCTTCATGTTGACGAAGTTTTCGCCATTGATCCAGATAAGGTCGATGTCGCCGTTCTCATCCACGCCGGCGGCCTTGGCGGCGACAACGGCGGAAACGGCATTGGCGGTATCGTCGAGCTTGGTGTGCACCACGGTAACGCCGTAGCGTTCCTTTACCTGATCGCCAGCCCAGCGGATGTAATCGTTGATGTTCTGGGCGCCGCCCCAGGCATTGAAATAAACAGTCTGGCCGCGCGCAGCCTCCTCGACTGCCTTCCAGTCACCCGGATCAAGCGCTCTGGCGCCCGTGGTCGCGGTGAGCAGAATGGCGAGAGCAGACAGGAGGTTTTTCATGCGGCTATTCCTTCCTTCAGAACATGCTGCCGGCTTTTTAGTCCTCTGCCTGTGGTGCCGCAAAACACGGTAGCGTGAACACCCTGCGAGGGTTACAGGGTCAGCGCTCCATGTCGACTGCAACACGGCCGCGAATCCTACCCTCGACGATATCCTGCGCAGTCGCAATGATATCATCAAAGCCGATCACCGAGGTGATGTCCTCGAGCTTGCCCATGTCGAGGTCACTGGTGATCCTGTCCCAGGCCTCAATGCGCTTTTCCTTGGGCTGCATGACCGAATCAACACCGAGCAGCGCCACATTGCGCAGAATGAAGGGCATGACCGTCGCCGGCAGGTCGAAGCCCTGTGCAAGACCGCAGGCCGCCACTGCACCACCGTAACTCGTCTGGGCGAGTACATTTGCCAGCGTATGGCTTCCCACGGCATCGATGCCGCCGATCCAGCGCTCCTTGCCAAGCGGGCGACCAGGCTCTGAAAGCTCCTTGCGATCGATGATCTCGGCAGCACCCAGGCCCATGAGGAATTCGCCTTCTTCCGGGCGGCCGGTCGAGGCGATGACGTGGTATCCGAGCCTGGCAAGGATGGCGATGGCGACCGAACCGACGCCACCATTGGCACCGGTTACCACCACAGGGCCGGAATCGGGCTTGATGCCGTGTTTTTCCAGCGCCATGACACACAGCATGGCGGTATAGCCCGCCGTTCCCACACCCATTGCCTGAAGCGGGCTCAACTGTTTGGGGAGCGGAATGAGCCAGTTGGCAGAAAGTCGGGCGAGCCCGGCATAGGCGCCCCAATGGGTTTCGCCAACACCAAAGCCGTTGAGCAGGACCTTGTCGCCCTTCCTGAAAACAGTGCTTTCCGATTGGGTCACCGTTCCGGCGAGGTCAATGCCCGGCACCATGGGCCAATGGCGCACCACCGGACTTTTGCCCGTGATGGCCAGTCCATCCTTGTAGTTGACGGTGGTCGCTTCAACGCGGACCGTGACATCGCCTTCCATGAGGTCTTCTTCCGTCAGCTCGACGACATCGACGCTCTGTTTCTTTTCCTCGTCGCGGGAAACAAGAATGGCCCGAAAGCTCTCGCTCATCGCCGGTTACTCCTTTTTCGACTTCTCTTCTTTGTTCTGCTGTTTGCCGGACTGAAGCGACCACAGCACCTCGTCCAGAAAGATCGCCGCAGCACCCATGGTAATGAAGGCATCGGCGAGATTGAAGATGGCGAACGACCAGTTGCCTACGTGAAACAGAATGTAGTCGATCACATGGCCCAGAAAGATGCGATCCACGAGATTGCCGATCGCACCGCCGGTCACACAGGCAAAGCCAATCTGCGAAAGCCAGCGTTTGCGCGGGGTCCGCTTCCACAGCCAGAAGATAAACAGAAGAATGCCGACGACCATGACGGAAAGGATGCGATCATCCAGAAAGGTCAGAAAGGAAAAGGCGATGCCTTCGTTCCAGGTGCGGAACCATGACAGAAACGGCAGGACAGGAACCGGCTCCTGGAAGGGGAGTGATGTTTCCACCTTGTTTTTAACGGCGAGGTCGAGAGCGACAATGGCGGCGGCCAGCAATACGGCGGTGCGTCTGCGAATCTTCATGCGCTGCCGGCCCTCCCCGCTTCATCCGGTCTTTCCATTACCAGATTTTCCCGCCGTGCCTCAAAAAGAACTATTCCCGTGGCAACGGCAAGGTTGAGCGAGTCAGCCTGGCCCGCCATGGGGATGAATACGAGCTCGCTGCAGGTGGCGGCCAGCGTATCGGTCAATCCCTGTTGTTCGTTGCCCATCAGCAGAATGACAGGCTTTTCCTGCCAGCCAATCGTGCGGTAATCGACCGCCCCTTTCAGGTGGGTGCCGGCAATGCGCACCTTTTCTCCTATCCTATCGGCCAAGGCGGCAAACTCTGCTTCGCTCAGCCGGGCAAGCGGAACATGAAAGACCGATCCCATGGTTGCCCGGATGGCTTCGAGCGAAAAGGCATCGGTGCAGTCGCCAACCTGCAGAATGCCTTTTGCACCGGCGGCATCGGCTGCCCGGATGATGGTACCGAGATTGCCCGGATCACGCACCCGGTCGAGCGCGATGATCACATCGCCCGGGGCTTCAAGCAGGTTCGTCAAATGAGACGGCTCCCGCCAGCGCTGCCGGATGACGGCGATGACGGTTTGCGGATTGTCGCGGCGGGAAATCGCGCCCAGCACTTTTTCGCTGACTTCGAGAATGTCTGCGCCCATAGCGCGGCATTTTGCGATTGTTGGGGAAAACCCGGCATCGGCCGCCATGCCTCGGGAGCAGACCACGGTGTCGATCTCCCAATCCTTCTCCATGGCATCGGTCAACAGCTTGCGCCCCTCGGCAAGAAATACGCCGTCGCGGTCGCGGTTCTTTTTCAGCGCCAGCGCCCTGATGCGCTTGACGAGCGGGTTGGCGGTCGAGGTAACCGTCTTGACCTTGCCGGAATTTCTCGGCGTACCCTCAGGCATCTTCGGACTTTCCTCCGGTGTGGTCCGACGCATCCTGGCCTGCGGTCCAGCGGCTGAACATCGAGGTGGACAAGCGGCGATCGGAGTCCCTGGTGGCGATGGTCAATTCGCCGGATTCGAGCAATCCACCCATATCGCCGAAGACTTCCTGCATCAGTTCGTGGATGGCAAGAAAGGAGGCGCGGATTGTGTAGGCGGTAAGGATCACGAAACCAGCGCTCGGCGAGACCAATTGCCGGCAAAGGTCGGCCATATGGGGCAGATGCTCGAAAAGCTGCCAGACCTCACCTTTCGGGCCGCGGCCATAGGCGGGCGGATCGAGCAGAATTCCCTCATATCGGTTGCCGCGGCGCACTTCCCGTTCGCAGAACTTGACGGCATCCTCGCAAATCCAGCGGATCGGCTTCTCGGCCAGCCCCGCGCGCTCCTGGTTTTCGCGGGCCCAGCCAATCGCCTTTTTGGAGGCATCCACATGGGTGACATACGCACCTGCCCTTGCTGCCGCCAGAGAGGCAATGCCCGTATAACCGAACAGGTTCAGCACCCGTGGCGGCTCACTCGTGGCGGAGAATTGTGCGAGCTGCTGCTCCATGAACCGCCAGTGGGCAGCCTGTTCGGGAAAGACGCCGGTATGGCGAAATGAGGTGAACCGTCCCCAATAGGGCATACCATCCCATTGCATGGGAAAGGTCTCGCCCTGGTGGCGATCGCGAAACTGCCAACGGCCAAGACCTTCCTCGTCGGTATCGCCGGTAAAGACCGCATCAGCAGCCTGCCAGCGATCCCGAGGCAATGTCTTCTGCCAGATCGCCTGCCCTTCGGGCCGCACGATCAGCAGATTGCCATATTGCTCCAGTTTCTCGCCATCGCCTGAATCGAGCAGCGCGTAGTTTTCATCCGGTTTGGTGGTCAGCAACAGGCCGGTCTTTTCCGCCAGCCGTTTCGTTGCAGGAGAAAGCCGGAGTGGTGGCGACGCATCATCGTCGCGCCTTGGGGATGGCGGTTTGACCGTGGCGGCAGACTGTCGTGGTGAGCGCCCGGCCTTCGCCGGTCCCGGATTATCCCGATCATGCTTCTTTTTTGCCGGTTTCCGGTTACGGGACATGCTTTATCCGGGTCTTGCGAGTGCGATGTGCCTGTCTTCAGGCAGCCCGTTCGGAAGCCGGCAGGGATTTCAACTCGGGATGAAGCTCCAGCGCCAGTTCCTCGGCCCGCTTCTTCTGCGTTTCGGCCTCACCCTGCCACTTCACAGCCTCGGAATGCTCCCTGCGCAGCTTCTTGCGGTGTTTGCCCTGGGTGAACCAGGTGGCGATAGACCCGATTACCATGCCGAGCAGCAAGGCGGCGAACAGATAAACAAACAGCGGCAGCGTGAAAGCAATTGCCGGGTCCGCCGAGTTGAACGGATCAAGGCTTAATTGCACCGGCGCGCGGTTGGCCACCGACAGCATGATGAGCACCACGGCAATTGGCAGCGCTATAAACAGAAAGACGAGTTTTCTGAACATCGGTTATCCGTTCCCGCAACCTGAACTCTTGTTCCCTGTTTTCTCCGGTTTCTGCCCGAATTTGCGGGCAGCCGTTTTGGCGCTCAGCCGTTCAACCGTTCGCGCAATTCCTTGCCGGTCTTGAAGAAGGGAACCCATTTTTCCTCGACTTCGACACGCTCGCCGGTCTTCGGGTTGCGGCCAACCCTGGGCTTGCGGTTCTTTACCGAGAAAGCTCCGAAACCGCGCAATTCCACCCGGTCTCCGTTGGCCAGCGCGTCGGTGATCTCGCCAAAAATGGCATTCACAATATTCTCGACATCGCGAAGGTAGAGATGCGGATTCTTGTCCGCAATCAACTGGATAAGCTCTGATTTGATCATCGCTTTATGATAACCCCCTGGTTCGCCTTCAACGTCTGAGTGCACCCGCGCCATCAATCTGAAGCATGGAAACCAGCCCGTCAAGAAACAAGCGCTCCGGCAGTACTTCGTAAAGCTCCTGCAAGGGCGCAGCAGGGGCCGCAAGCCCCAGTTGAACGGCAAGCCAGCGAAGGGCCGATGCGGCCTTGCCGGCCGGATTGGACGGGTAGAGGTCGCTGTCGCTCTCCGGTTTCCAGGTGTAGATCTCCAAATCGTCGGACAAGCCTTTTTCGGCAACCAGCCATGCCTTCGCTGTTTCCTCGTCGCCGATTTCGTCAATCAGACCGTTTTCAAGCCCCTGAGCCCCGGTAAAAATGCTGCCGTCGGCAAGCTGGCGCGCCTTCAGAGGCGTGAAATCGCGGCGGTCTGCCACCAAATCCACAAACCACTGATAGCTGTCCTGCACGATCCGGTCGATCATGGCGCGCGCTTCGGGAGAAGTCGGTTTGAAGGGCGAAGGCTCGGCCTTGAGCGGTGACGACTTGATCTCGTTGACCTCGACGCCGATCTTGTCGAGCAATTCGGACACCTGGCCGTACTGGAAGATAACGCCGATGGAGCCAACGATGGAAGAGCGCCGTGCAACGATGTGGTCGGTTGCGGCCGCAATCATGTATCCGGCAGACGCTGCCAATGTTCCAACACTGGTGGCTACCGGTTTTTCCTCGGCCAGCGCGCGGACGGCCTCGTAAATCGCCTCGCCACCCACGGTGGACCCGCCTGGAGAGGAAATCTCGAGAATGACCGCCTTGACCTGATCCTTTTCCTTCAGCTCATCCAGCAGGTCGAGCATCGGTTTGTCGTTGGTGATCACGCCGGAGATCTTCACCCGGGCAATGTGATTGCTGCTCTGCTTGCTCAAGCCCTCAAATGCTCCGAGCGCCCACAGTATGGCCGCGATGGCAGCTGCCAGCAGCAACAAGGCTGCAATCCGCCAGAAAGTGATGCGCCGCTTCATTCTGCGGCGGTCGACAATCTCGTCTGCAGAGAGGGAGGTTGACACAGCCATCGTTAATCTCCTGTCGGGGCAGCCTGCAATGCTGGAACCTCATTTGCTCTAACAGTGCGACGGGTTTGCGGCAAGCGGCTCGTGAAAACCAAAAAGGCCCGCGCCACAGGATGCGACGCGGGCCTCTTTTCGATAGTGCCGGCAATTAATTTTCGCCGGATTTTTCCTTCAGTGCAGCACCCAGGATGTCGCCAAGCGAAGCACCGGAGTCCGTCGAACCGTATTGGGCGACAGCTTCCTTCTCCTCGGCGATTTCCA
>JAGRLQ010000235.1 GCA_020441735.1 Nitratireductor sp. | reverse complement strand
CCAGCCCAACAGCCTGGGCATCCGCAATGCCGGCGAAGGGTTGAAGGTTGCCCTGCTGGGCGACGGCTACGACGAACTGGCGGAAGCCGCCGGCGGCCTGATGACCAAAATGGAGGCCAATCCGCGCTTTGGTCGGGTCCGGCTTTCCTATGAAACAACACAGCCGCAATTGTCGATCTCCATCGACCGGGAGCGTGCTTCCGATCTCGGCATTGGCATCGACGGCCTCGCACCGGTTATTCAGGCGATGCTGGATGGCCGCTCCGTCGGCACGGTTTTCGTCGGTGACCGAGCCGTGAACGTGAAGATGATTTCAACCGCCAATCCGATCAACGATCCCTCCGATCTGGAGGACATATTCCTCAAGGCCTCCGATGGCCGCATCGTTCCCTTGTCGTCGATTTCCACCTTGGAGGAGAAGGCCGTTGCCCCGTCGCTCGGCCGCGAACAGCGCCGCCGTGCGGTCACCCTGACGGCAAGCCTCGACGGCAGTTTCCCGATCAGCGCCGCATTGGCTGAAGCCGAGGCAATGGCAGAGCCGATTCTGCCGCCCGGTGCCCGGCTGGCTCCGCTTGCCGAAGCCGCGACGCTGAACGACACCGAAAGCGGCATGCGCACCACCTTCCTGTTTGCCATCATCGTGGTGCTTCTCGTGCTTGCCGCCCAGTTCGAGAGTTTCATCTCCGCGCTGATCATCATGCTGACCGTGCCACTGGGGCTTGCCTGCGCCGTCTTTGCGCTGGTGCTGACGGGAACGAGCCTCAATGTCTATTCCCAGATCGGCCTTGTCCTGCTGGTCGGCATCATGGCGAAGAACGGCATCCTGATGGTGGAATACGCCAACCAGTTGCGCAATCGGGGCATGAGCGTTGCCGAGGCGACCGAGCAGGCGGCGATCCGCCGCGTCCGGCCGATCATGATGACGATGGTTTCCACCGTTCTGGGGGCGATACCGCTGGTGCTGGCAAGCGGTGCGGGTGCCGAGGCGCGCATCGCACTGGGCTGGGTAATCGCCGGTGGCCTCGGCATGGCCACCGCAGCGACGCTTTTCGTTACGCCGGTGGCCTACCGTCTGCTGGCTGGATTGTCAGCCCCGGCAGCGATCGAGGAAGAGCGCCTCAGGCAGGAACTGGAAAGCGCCCGGCATACTGCCTGAGACAGGCCTTGCGCAAATCCGGTGTCATGAAAGCAGTTTCGAGATTTTCCACGAGTTGGGGCTTTGATTTGCCACCGACTGCATAAGGGCTGCCATTTCGCCTGTGCCCCGGCTTTCGGCATAATGCATCGGCCCGCCGCGCCAGCGCGGAAAACCATAGCCATACAGCTTCACCACATCCACGTCGTTTGCCGAGGCAGCAATGCCTTCCTCGACGATCAGCGCACCCTCATTGACCATGGCGGCAATCAGCCGTCCGGAGATTTCCTGCGCTGAAAAGGCCTGCCGTTCGATGCCCTGTTCGGCGGAATAACGGACAATCAGTTCTTCCACATCCGGATCGCGCAGCGGTTTCTTCGAACCTTCCTCATAGCGGTACCAGCCCTTGCTGCTGCGTTGACCGAGCCGGTCCATCTCGCAAAGCCGGTCGGCGATGGTCACGTAGCGCTCTTTCGGGTCGCGTGTTGCTGCCTGACGCTTGCGGTTTGCCCAGGCGATCTGCAAGCCGGTGAGGTCCTGCAGTTCATAAGGCCCCATCGGCATGCCGAAAGCCCGCATCGCCGCATCGACCTCATGCGGCAGGGCGCCATCGGCCAGCATATAGTCGGCCTGCCGACGGTAGGCGGCCAGCATGCGGTTGCCGATGAAACCGTCGCAAATGCCTGAGAGCACCGGGATTTTGCGCAGCTGGCTGGCAAGCGCAAAGCCGGTGGCAAGGGTCTCAGCCGAAGTTTCCGGCATGTGAACGATTTCCACCAGCTTCATGATGTGGGCAGGCGAGAAGAAATGCAGGCCCAGGCACCGCGCCGGATTGGCGGTCCCCTCGAAAATCAGCTCGGGGTCGATATAGGAGGTGTTGGTTGCCAGAATGGCATCTTCGCTCATGGCGGCAGCCAGCCTGGTGAAGGTATCCTTCTTGACCTGCAGATCCTCGAACACTGCTTCGACAGCGAGATCGGCATCTTGCGCCGCCGAATAGTCACTGCCGGCAGAAAGGCGCGCGATCTGGGCTGCCGCCTTTTCGGCGGAGAGTTTGCCGCGTTTTACCGCGCCGTCGATATTGGTCTTCACCCGGGTTATGGCGGCTTCAGCACCCTCCTCGTTCTGTTCGAGGATGTGCACACTGCATCCGGCGCCAAGACAGGCCGTTGCAATGCCCGCGCCCATCAGCCCGCCACCGACGACCACGATGCGTTCGACGGGTCTGGCTTCAGCGCCCTTGATCAGTTCCGGCTTCGCCGCCTGCCGCTCGGCGAAGAAGGCATGCCGCAGGGCTTTCGACTGGTCGGAGGTTCTCAGATCCAGAAACCGCTCGCGCTCGCGTTGCTGGCCTTCGGAAAAGGGCAGGGTAGCGGCCCATTGGATCGCCTCCAGCGCTTGCACGGGGGAAAGCTGGCCTCTGGCCTTCTTTTCAAGTTCTGCCCGTTTGGCAGCAAACCATTCGCTGCCGGGGTGTTCCACCGGCCGCTGGCTGACGGGCGCAGGCAGCGGGGGAAGATCGGCTGCAAAACCGGTCACAGCTTCCTCGAGATTATTCATCAGCGCATCGACGATGCCGGCTTCCAGCATCTTTGCCGCAGGAAACATGCCGCCGGAGCAAATGATATTGGTTGCCGTTTCTACGCCTGCCAGTCGCGGCAGGCGCTGGGTGCCCCCGGCACCCGGGATGATGCCGATATTGACCTCCGGCATGCCGAAGCGGGTATCCGGCAGGGCGAGGCGGAAGGCGCAGGAAAGCGCGATCTCGAAACCGCCGCCCAGCACTGTGCCGTGCATGGCGGCGATCCACGGTATGGGCGAGGCTTCAATAGCATTACAGATATCGGGCAGGTGGGGTTCGGCGGCAGGCTTGTCGAATTCGCTGATATCGCCACCGGCGACGAAGGTCTTGCCGGCGCATCTGAGGATTACAGCCTTGGCATCTGACGCCGCTACCTGCTGCACGGCGTCTGCCAGTCCGGCACGAACGGCCTGGGACGTTGCATTGACCGGCGGGTTATCGATGGTGACGAATGCCAATCCGTCCCTGATTTCCACCGTCACCGGATTGCCGCTCATCGAATGCTCCTCAACCTGTCCAGTCTGCAATTGCGGCAGATTGGTAGCTTCCGGGATGGCAAAAGAAAAGGGCGATCCTGAAAGCAGGACCGCCCCTTGAAAGGAAGGCGGAAGGATAGTGCATCCCTCCGGCCCATTTCCCGTCTGAACGCCGTTACAGCGCCTTGTCGGTGATCATGTGCGTCCAGGCGCCTTCCGGCTTTGCGGAAATGACCGGGTCGGAACCGCCCGACATCAGTGCTTCCACCGTGCGCTCGTAATCGGCAGGATCAAGCGCGCCGTTGGAACCGGCGGTCAGCTTGGCGATCTCGCCCATCATGCGCTTCTGGTGCTTCTCCGTCTGGGCGCCGGTGGCATCGTTTTCAAGCACGATTTCGGCTGCTTCATCCGGGTTTTCCTCGGCATATTTCCAGCCTTTCATGGAAGCGCGAACGAAGCGCACCATCTTGTCGGCAAAGGCCTCGTCCTTCAGGCTGTCTTCCAGCACATAGATGCCGTCTTCCAGCGTCGAAACGCCCTGATCCTCATACTTGAAGACCACCAGATCGTCAGGCGTCAGGCCGGCATCGATGATCTGCCAGTACTCGTTATAGGTCATGGTCGAAACGCAGTCGGCCTGTTTCTGCAGGATCGGATCGACGTTGAAGCCCTGCTTGAGCACCGTCACGCCGTTCTCGCCGCCATCGGTCGACAGGCCGAGCTTGTTCATCCAGTTGAGGAACGGATACTCGTTGCCGCCGAACCAGACGCCCAGCGTCTTGCCCTTGAAGTCAGCCGGCGAGGTGATGCCGGAATCCTTGCGGCAGGTCAGCATCATGCCGGAGGACTTGAACGGCTGCGCGATGTTGACCAGCGGCACGCCTTTCTCGCGGGTTGCCAGTGCCGAAGGCATCCAGTCGAGCACCACATCGGCGCCGCCACCGGCGATCACCTGCGGCGGAGCCACATCCGGCCCGCCCGGCTTGATTTCCACGTCGAGACCTTCCTCTTCGTAGAAGCCCTTGTCCTTTGCGACGTAGTAGCCGGCGAACTGGGCCTGGGTCACCCACTTCAACTGCAAGGTGACCTTGTCGGTCGCCCATGCGCTGAAGGATGCAAGCGACATGGCAGCCGCGAGCAATAGCGTCGTCATTTTCTTCATTTTTGGTTCTCCCTGTTAGGTCCGCGCTGCACGCACGGACGGATGCCAGAAGGTGACGGCACGCTCTATCAGCGCCACCACCCCGTAAAATGCGGAGCCCGCAAGGGCTGCCACAGCGATTTCTGCCCAAACCATGTCCGTATTCATCCGGCCGATTTCAGCCGAAATACGGAACCCCATACCCACGATGGGCGTGCCGAAGAATTCGGCAACGATGGCACCGATCAGTGCCAATGTCGAATTGATCTTCAACGCGTTGAAGATAAACGGTGCCGCTGCGGGCAGGCGCAGCTTGACGAGCGTCTGCCACCAGCTCGAAGCATAGGTGCCCATCAGGTCGCGCTCCATGTGGCCTGCCGCCGAAAGCCCCTGCACCGTGTTTACCAGCATGGGGAAGAAGGTCATGATCAGAACGACGGCGGCCTTCGACTGCCAGTCGAAGCC
>JAGRLQ010000234.1 GCA_020441735.1 Nitratireductor sp. | reverse complement strand
TCCAGGCTGACATCGCGGCCAAGCAGGCCGGTTGCCGTCAACTTGCCATCGGCGAAGGGCAACTGGCCGGAGATGAAGACCAGATCGCCTTGGCGCACAAAGCCCACATAACTTGCCACCGGCTTGGGCGGTTCGGCCAGTTCGACGCCCATTTCAGCGAGTTTTGCCTCGATTGCTCCAGCCATTCGGTTCTCTCCCTTTCAGAATGCTTGCGGCAGGTTTCCCCCAGCGTTGCAACATTTCCCCGCAAGTAACAAGCGCGCCGCTTGCACTTCGGGCCGTTGGCCCTAACATCGGCGGCTGTGTGGCGCTTCGCGCGGCGCCGGGCCATTGGCTAAACCGTGGCAGTGCCTTGCTTTGCCATCGGCGACCGGATGGCGGGCGCTTGAATGCGGCAAGTATCAGAAATGCGTGACAGGGGAGGGGAAGACAGGAATGGCAGTGCCCGCCACCGCGGCTGAAACCTCTCCGCATGTTTCCGACGAGGTTCGAAAGACCACGTGCTACATGTGCGCCTGCCGGTGCGGCATCAATGTACATCTGCGCGCCGGCGCCGATGGCAAGCCGAAAATCCGCTACATCGAGGGCAATCGTGATCACCCGATCAACAAGGGCGTGCTTTGCGCCAAGGGTTCGGCGGGGATCATGCAGCACTATTCGCCGGCACGGCTGAAAAAGCCGCTGAAGCGGGTCGGCGAACGCGGGGAGGGCAAGTTCGAGGAAATCGAGTGGGAGGAGGCGCTTTCCATTGCCACGGGCTGGCTGTCGGACATCCGCAATACCGATCCCCGCAAGCTCGCCTTTTTCACCGGGCGCGACCAGAGCCAATCGCTGACCGGCTGGTGGGCGCAGCAATACGGTACGCCCAATTTCGCTGCTCATGGCGGGTTCTGTTCGGTCAACATGGCAGCCGGCGGCATCTACACCTTCGGCGGAGCCTTCTGGGAGTTCGGCTCGCCGGACTGGGAGAAAACCGAATTCTTCATGATTTTCGGCGTGGCGGAGGATCATGATTCCAACCCGATCAAGCTGGGTCTTTCGAAGCTCAAGGCACGCGGCAAGAAAATCGTCGGTGTCAATCCGGTACGCAGCGGCTACAACGCCATTGCCGATGAATGGGTTGGCATTGCACCGGGCACGGACGGCATGTTCGTGCTCGCCATCGTCCATGAACTGCTGAAGGCCGGCAAGGTCGATCTCGACTATCTCATCCGCTACACCAATGCGCCCTGGCTGGTGATCGACAATCCCGGCGGTGCCGATCACGGGCTTTTCGTCCGCGACGACGAAGGCAATGCGCTGGTCATCGACCGCAAGAAGGGCAAGCCGGTCGCCTATAACAGACAAGGCGTGAAGCCTGATCTCAAAGGCGGCGTGAAGATTGGGCTTGGCAAGGCGGCGCGCAAGGCCGTTCCGGTGTTCGAACTGCTGGCACGCAAATATCTTGCCGACGATTTTTCGCCCGAGCGGGCAAGCGGCATTACCGGTGTGCCGGTGGCGCAGATCAGGCGATTGGCGGCGGAACTCGCTGAAGCCGCCTTCGAGAAGGAAGTCGTCGTCGATCAGCCTTGGACCGACATGAAAGGCGAGCGGCACGAGAAGATGATCGGGCGGCCGGTTTCCTTCCATGCCATGCGCGGCATCTCGGCTCATTCCAACGGGTTCCAGACCTGCCGGTCGATCCACCTGCTGCAGATCCTGCTCGGTTCGATCGATACGCCCGGCGGCTTCCGCTTCAAGCCGCCCTATCCGCGCCCGGTATCGGCCCAACCGAAGCCCCATGCCGGCAATCTGCCGAACGAACCGCTGCCGGGACCGCATCTGGGCTTTCTGCGCGGGCCGGAAGACCTGCTGATCAATGCGGATGGATCACCCAAGCGTATCGACAAGGCGTTTTCCTGGGACGCGCCGATGTCAGCGCATGGGCTGATGCACATGGTGATCGCCAATGCCCATGCTGGCGATCCCTACAGGATCGATACGCTGTTCATGTACATGGCCAACATGTCGTGGAATTCGAGCATGAATTCCGACGGTGTGATGAAGATGCTCGCCGACAAGGATGAGAACGGCGAATATGTCATTCCGCGTATCATCTATTCCGATGCCTATGCCTCGGAGATGGTCGCCTTTGCTGATCTGGTGCTGCCGGATACTACCTATCTGGAACGCCATGATGCGATCTCGCTCCTCGACCGACCGATCAGCGAGCCTGAGGCGATGTGCGATGCGATCCGCTGGCCGGTGCTGGAGCCAGACCGCGCCGTGCGCGGCTTCCAGTCGGTACTGCTTGATCTCGGCGCGCGCCTCGGCCTGCCGGGCATGGTGAAGGAGGACGGTTCGGCGAAGTTTGCCGATTACGCCGATTACATCACCAACCACCAGCGCAAGCCGGGCATTGGTCCGCTATCCGGCTGGCGTGGCGAGAACGGCGAGAAGACAGGTCGGGGCGAACCCAATCCTGATCAGATCAGGCGCTATATTGAAAATGGCGGGTTTTCCGAAACCC
>JAGRLQ010000233.1 GCA_020441735.1 Nitratireductor sp. | reverse complement strand
CTACCAGGCTGCGCTACGCTCCGAAACCTGCTCCACAGGCGTTGCCGGTTTCCTTAGCCAAGTGCGCCCTGAACTTCAAGCGAACAAAGGCATCTGACCGGAATATTCAGGTTTTTCCGATTCCGTCACAACCAGAATTGCTCTAAGTTCGCCGCGAATCCGGTCCCGTAGCTCAGCTGGATAGAGCATCCGCCTTCTAAGCGGACGGTCGCAGGTTCGAATCCTGCCGGGATCGCCAGCTTTCCAGCTCCGGCTTTCTAGCTGTGCCGCTTGGTGATGAATTTGACGCCGATTGTGTTCCGCCTGCGCCATACGATCTGGCAGGCAATCGGCCGCTCGTCTTCGCCGGCGCCGATAATCTCGAAACGCTCGGGAAGCTCCGTCGGATACATCAGGCGGAATTTTGCGCCGCCCAGCGATATGTTTTCCAGGATGGCGGTGTGCATGGGCTGCTGATCGATCTGCACCACGATCTCTCGCGACAGATTGGTTCTTGAGCTCGTGCGCCGTTCCCCGAACGATTTCAGGTAATCATCGACGCCGATGCCGGGGCCTCTTGGAACGATTGCAGGTGCCATCTTTGAAATACCGCCATTCCGGGCCATTGGCTCGCCTTCATGCGGGAGCTGCCGTGGGGCGGCTCCGGCTGCGTCTTGCCGGCCATTGATGGGGGACATGCTGCAAAGAGCGGGCGGGCGGCATCATGCCTCAGCCCATGGCTGCCACCGATGAAACGATAGCGCTGATCTCTTAAAGGCAAGTGATTTAATATGGTTAGCGCCGGTGTAACGATTGTTTCGCAATGGTGCACGGCAGCTGATGGCGGCCAGCCGCCTGACAATCAACAGCAAGCCGGGATGGATACAAGAAACCGTCATGAAAGCCCGCTAGCGTCCATCGGATGACGGTTTGCCCGGCCATCCTGCAACCTTTTCTGCGGGGGGCGGTAAACCAGCCTACATTCTCGTCAACAGGCATGACGGGCTCGTCATAAAGCTTTGTGGTTGTCCGTGATAAGCGGTGGCTGCAAAGGGCGTTGCCGTGTGTTCTGCAGGATTCCGGAGGTCTTGCCTCATGCCCTCAAACCGGCTTCAAGTATGCATCTTCTCCAAGGCCATGGCGGCCCATCGGGGCGGAAACTTCCTGTGGCCGTTTTCACTTGTCGCCCGCCAGCTTGTTGATCAGGGCCATGATGTCACGGTGATTACCACCGCCCATCCTGACGGCACGACGCGATTGGCCCATGAACATGGTGCCGAGGTGCACTATCTGGGCGGCACGCGGCCGGAAAAGACCGACAAGGCATATTGGCGGGAAAGCGGCAGGCGGTTCGACGAGTTGCACCAGGCCCGTCGCTTTGATGTCGTGCTAGGTCGAGGGCGCAGCCCTTACGGCTATCTGGCGCACAGCCGGTACGCCCGAACGGTGCCGCTGGTCAGCCATGAAGGCACGTTTCCGGCCTGGCTGCACGGTTACGAGCTTTACAGCCGTCTTTTCTCGCGCCAGCGCCAGCGGGTGCACGCGCTTTTATATGCCGCCGCCAACCGGGTTTACGCTTCCTGCCTGATGGGGTCACGCCTGATCGTGTGTAATTCTCCAGCCTTGGCCGAATCAATCCGCAAGGCCTTCTGGTGGCGAGCCGTGCATACAAGCTATGTGCCGTATGGCCTGTCGCCACAAGAATTCCACGCCGAAGGTACGGGGAGTGATCCTGGCCCGAAGGTGACGGAACTGCTCCGGTCGGGCCGCCGATTCGTGGTTTATGTCGGGCGGGTAACCCGCAACAAGGGCGCCTTCGATCTCGCCCGGATCATGCACCGCCTGCGTGACAGGGATGTTTCCCTGCTGATTGCAGGCAGTGCAAAGAACGCCAACATCCGACGGGTAAAGCACCTCTCGAAACAATACGGTCTTGAAGACCGCATCATCATGGCAGGTGCCGTTCCTCATGCATCGCTTCCGGCCATACTGAACCGGGCTGAAGCGATGTTGTTTCCCTCCGTCCATCCCGAAAGCCTGCCCAAGGTCGTCATGGAGGCAATGGCCTGTTCCCTGCCGGTGGTGGCCTATCGTGTGCCCGCCTTTAGGGGGTTGATCGATCACGGTGTTGAGGGACTGTTGGCGGAGCCGAAAGACGTCGATGGCATCACCGCACATCTCGACAGTCTGCTGGCGGATGACGCCGCCCGCCGCAAAATGGGTGAGGCCGCAAGACGGCGCATCGAGACCTGCTTCGAACCAGGCATGGTTTCCGTTTTGTGGGGACAGGTGCTGACGGATATCGTCCAGGAAGCTCGGCAAAACCAGGCGGCAGGTGCGCCTGCTGCGGCGGGAGCAGCTACCCTGTCCTACGAGCCTGGCACGGGCTGATAGCCAATCTTCTCCGGCGCTGGTTTTCAGCCTGTGGCAAGGGCGGGCAAATACGCTGTGCCGCCGCGCCATGAATGGGCACATGTGTCTGGTGTTTTGTGCCAGATGCGTCCGCGTTGCGAAAACATCCGTCTCTTTTCTGCTTTTTCGTGTATCAAACTGGGTGTCGTATTCTTGAAAACGCTTGGAGGAGGCAGCATGACGGACGACAACCCAGCAAAGGCCGCCTCAGGGGATTCTGCCGCGCCCACCTTGCGCACTGAAAAGCGCTTGCGGGCAGGCCGCCGCGGTGGCGGACGTGCCGGCAATACAAGGGGCAAAGGCGCTGTAATCCAGCAAATCCCCTGGAGTATTCCGGTCAATCTCGACAAACCTACCGAGCCGATGCCCCAGGAAGGTGTCGAGGCGATCCACAACAACGCCATGCGCATCCTTGAGGAAGTTGGCGTCGAGTTCCTCAACAAGGAAGCGGTCGACATCTTCCGCAAGGAAGGCTGCACCATCGAAAACGAGACCGAAAGCGGTGCTCTGGTCAAGATGGATCGCGCCTGGGTGATGGAGAAGATCGCGCTTGCGCCGGAATCCTTCAACCTGACGCCACGCAATCCCGATCGCGAGATCATCGTTGGTGGCAATCACATCACTTTCGGCAATGTATCTTCGCCACCCAACTGTCATGACATCGACCGGGGCAGGCGGATCGGCGACCGGGCAGCCTATCGCGATTTCATAAAGCTGACCCAGTACTTCAATTGCCTGCATTTTGCTGGCGGATATCCCGTCGAGCCGATGGACATCCATCCCTCGGTGCGCCATCTCGATTGCCTTTATGACAAGCTGACGCTTACCGACAAGGTGGTGCACGCCTACTCACTGGGCAGCGAGCGGGTAGAGGATGTCATGGAAATGGTGCGGATCGCCGGCGGCCTCACGCATGAGGAATTCGACGCCGCGCCCCGTATGTATACCAACATCAACTCGACTTCGCCGCTAAAGCACGACTGGCCGATGATCGATGGCCTGTTGCGGCTGACGCGCAGGGGCCAGCCGACAATCGTCACACCCTTTACGCTGGCTGGCGCCATGTCGCCGATTACGTTGGCCGGCACGGTATCGAGTTCTGTTGCCGAGGCACTTTGCGCGATTGCGCTCATTCAGGCGGTCAATCCGGGCTGTCCCTGCGGTTTTGGCACGTTCTCCTCCAATGTGGACATGAAAACCGGGGCACCCGCCTTCGGCACACCCGATTACATGCGCACCACCCAGATGACGGGTCAGATGGCGCGCTATTACGGCCTGCCGCTGCGCTCCTCGAACACCTGTGTTTCCAACGCGCCTGACAACCAGGCAACCTGGGAAAGCTCCCATTCCCTGTTTGCTGCCATTACGTCGGGAACGAACATGGTCTACCACGCGGCCGGTTGGCTGGAGGGCGGGCTGTGCGCTGGCTATGAGAAGTTCATCATGGACTGTGAGCAATTGCAGCAGATCATCACCTATATCTCCAAGCCGGTGAGATGGGACGAAGATGAACTGGCCTTCAACGCTGTTGCCGAAGTGGGGCAGGGTGGCCATTTCTTCGGCATCCAGCATACCCAGGACCGCTATGAAAGCGCGTTTTACAGCCCGTTTCTCTCCGACTGGTCGAATTTCGAGAACTGGCGCGATCGCGGCAGCATCGATACCGTCCACCGCGCCAATGCGCTGTGGAAGAAGATTCTCGAAGAGTTCGAACCGCCGGCGATGGACGACGCAATCCGCGAGGAGCTCGCCGATTTCGTCGAACGCCGCAAGCGCGAGGGCGGCGCGCCGACCGATTTCTAGAGTTCGTGTTTTTGCCCACCGCTAAAATTGACTCAGGCGCGGACAGACTGCATTAACCCTTCCTCAAGCTGCGCTGGTCATTATAGGCGCGTTTGCGGATGGCCCTATTGCCGTCGCAATGCATTTGTACGCGCGTAGCATTGTTTTTCTGCTGAACTGGACGGCATGGCAAATCCTATCCGGCATGATCAATCGGCAAAGCCGAGCCTGGTGAAGGCTTTGGCTGAACAGCGCCGACTTAGCAGCGCTGCCGCGTGTTTTGCCGTTGGCGCCCTTGTGACGCTGGCAGGCTGCACGGGCTCCGGTTTGCTGGATTCCAAATCCGCAAAATCCCTTGAGTCCGAACACGTTTCCAACAAGACCAAATTCAGCGTCAATGAATACCAGGTTGCTGCCAGCCCCCGCGTTACCGCCGTCAAGCGGCCCAGAAAAGGTGGCGGACGCTATCAGGTTGGCAAGCCCTACAAGATTCGCGGCAAATGGTATCATCCCAAGGAGGATCCCGGTCTGAGGCAGACCGGCCTTGCTTCCTGGTACGGACCGAATTTCCATGGCCGCTTGACGGCCAATGGCGAAATCTACGACCAGTATTCGCTTTCGGCAGCGCATCCGACCATGCCGTTGCCAAGCTATGCCAAGGTCACCAACCTGACCAATGGCCGCGAGGTAATGGTGCGCGTCAACGATCGCGGGCCTTACGCTCATGGCCGCGTGATCGATCTTTCGGCAAAGGCCGCAGAACTGCTGGATTTCAAGACTCAGGGCGTGACCAAGGTGAAGGTCGAATATGCCGGCCGGGCGCGCATGGATGGGCTGGATGAATCCATGCTGCTTGCTTCCTATCGCGGCCCGCGGGGCGGGGGTGGCCTGCCCGGGTTGCCGGGCCTGACAGGCTCCTCTTCAGGTACCATGATTGCATTGGCCGATCCGGTTGCGCCATCATCGGGCATTGGCGGTTCCCCGGCGCAGGCCATCGATCGCGGATTCGATCAGGGCGCTCTCTCGCTGACGGGCGCCATTCCGATACCGACCGACCGGCCGACGCTGTTTGAGGGCATTCCGCTGGCCGACGGGACGACAACCTATCGCGGCACCATCCAGGCCATTGAATCCGTTGTCAGCGGGCCGGTTCCACGGCCGCTTGCCTTCGCTTCCCCGCAGGGTTCGGCGCAGGACAGCACTTCGGGAATCTATCTCGGTGAGGCGCCGGAAGCCCCGATTGTTTTGGCGCTGGGACGCCCGGCCGATCCCGGCAGCGCCGAACTGATGAAAAAGCTGTTCGGTGATTTGGGGAATGTGGCTGAAAGCCCCTCCACGGGGGAAATGGAACTGCACACCGCTGAACAATCGGCCAACGCTGCCCTGGCGCTTGCCAGACGTATCGGGCTTTACGGGGCCTATTTCCGCTAGAGCAATTTCGATTTTGACGGAATCGGCAAGATCGAAATGCGTAAACAAGGTCACGGATAAAGCCATTCTACCGCTTCTTTCAAAACCGGAAACGGCCCAGAGCTCCCAACTGGCGGTCAAATTGTACAGTTTTGGAAATTCTCATATTTCAATGACTTGAACCTGCCGGACAGTATGGCCTATGGTGGGGTGGGGCATGTGGGATATTTGACAGGCGATCTCCGTGAGCCCGGTAACTTCTTTTCGTAGTGTATTGATCGGTTTCTTCGCTCTGCTGGCGATGGCAGCAGCTTGCGTTATGCCGGCTTCAGCCCAGAATTTTGACACCTCCGCGCCGCAGGCCCTGTTGATGGATGCCGATACCGGCACCATCCTGCTTGCCAAGGAGATCAACACCAAGATCCCGCCAGCCTCCCTTGCCAAGCTGATGACGATGGAAGTCGTCTTCAACCGGCTCAAGGAGGGCAGCCTCAAGCTCACCGACAAGTTCTTCGTCAGCGAGAACGCCTGGCGCAAGGGGGGCGCCAATTCCGGTGGTTCGACCATGTTCGCCAAGCTCAATTCCGAGATTGCGCTGGAAGACCTCATCAAGGGCGTCATCATCCAGTCGGCGAATGATGGTTGCATCATCATCGCCGAGGGGCTTGCCGGCACCGAGGAAACCTTCGGCTCTCTGATGAACGAGCGCGCCCGCCGCATCGGGCTGACGAACTCGCATTTCACGAACTCGACCGGTCTTCCCGATGAGGCGCAATATGTCAGCGTCGCCGACCTCGCCAAGCTGGCCCAGCATATGATCCGCGAGTATCCGGAATACTACCGCTATTATTCCATTCCGGAGTTTGAGTGGAACGGCATCAATCAGCGCAACCGCAATCCGCTGCTGGGCATGAGCATCAATGCCGACGGCATGAAAACCGGCTACACGGAAGAATCCGGCTATGCGATTGTCGGCTCTGCTGTTCGCGATGGCCAGCGCCTGATCACCGTCATGAGCGGCATGACCTCGACCAAAGAGCGCGCCGAAGAAGCGAGGAAAATTCTCGACTGGGGGTTCAGGGCGTTCGAACGCCTCAACCTGTTTGATGCGGAGGCGAAAGTTGGCGAAGTGCCGGTCTATGGCGGCAACCCCGGCAAGGTGGAGGTGACGGGGGGCGATTCCATCGAGATTTACCTGCCGGTCGGCAACCGCGACCGGCTGCGCGCGCGAATCGCCTACAACTATCCGATCATGCCGCCCGTCAAAAAGGGCGACCGGGTCGCCACGCTGAAGGTGTGGATTGGCGATAATCTCAGCCAGGAAACCCCGCTCTATGCCATGCAGGCCGTTGAACAGGGCGGAATTGTGCAACAGGCGACTGATGCCTTGACCGAACTGCTCACATCCTGGATACCTCAGTAACCTACGGCTAGGGGACTAGGTAATCGGGATGGCCGTCAAAACTGCCGGTAAAAAACAGGTCCGGTCGAAGACTTCTGCGCGTTCGGCGCGCGGGAAGACTGCTGGCACGGCTGCTTTCGAGCTTCCTGCAGCTGCGAAACCCTATGATGGCATCTTCATTACGCTTGAAGGTGGCGAGGGCAGCGGCAAGAGCACGCAGATGCGCCTGCTTGCTGAAAAGCTCGAAGCGCTCGGCCATCAGGTGGTCACCACCCGGGAACCGGGCGGCTCACCCGGGGCCGAGGCTGTACGCCACGTGCTGCTGTCAGGTGCTGCCGAACCCTTTGGCGCGGAACTGGAAGCCATGCTGTTTGCCGCTTCACGGGCAGACCATGTGGATCAGGTGATCCGGCCGGCGCTGGAAGCCGGAAAGATCGTCATCTCGGACCGCTTCTTTGATTCAACCCGGGTCTATCAGGGCACGGCGGAAGGAATGGATAATACCCTGCTGCAGCGCCTTGAGCGGATTGCCTGTGGCGATACCTGGCCGGATCTGACACTCATCCTTGATATCGATCCGCGCGAGGGCATGAAACGCGCTGCCGACCGCCGTCAGAAAAGCGAGGCGCCCGACCGGTTCGAGAAGGAATCGATCCGCCTTCAGGCAAGGCGGCGCAAGGCTTACCTTGATATTGCCAGCGAGGAGCCCGAACGTTGCGCGGTGATCGACGCCGCCGGAAGGCCGCAGACGGTATTCAGGCGGTTGTGGCAGGAAACCGAAAAACGGCTTGCCGGCAGGCTGAAGAACGGCAAGGCTACCAAGGCTGCATCGCGAAAACCCGCGACCCAAAAGCCGGCCCCGGCGAAAAGAGCGGCAAAACGGACCGGGAAATAGCGCCGGGCGTCACCGGCGGAAAGCAAGGCGGAATGGAAAACGAAATCCCCGGCAGTTGGGACGCTCTGGAAGGCGTCTTGCAGCCTTTCGAAAGCCCGGACGTTCTGGGCCATGAAGAAGTCTGTTCCATGCTTGCCCGTACCCATGCTGCCGGCAGGCTGCACCACGCCTGGCTGCTGTCTGGCACCAGGGGAATCGGCAAGGCAACGCTTGCCTATCAGTTTGCGGGTCATCTCCAGCGCTATCCTGAAGCGGCAAGTGCGCCGCACGAACTGACACCGGCCGATGACAATGCCGCTTCAATGATCCGCCGTGGTTCTCACCCCAACCTGCTGACCGCGTCGAGGCCATGGAACGCCAAGGACAAGAAGTTCATGACCCGGCTGACCGTGGACGAGGTGCGCCACATCAACGCCTTTTTGCGCTCGACCACCGCCATGGGCGGCTGGCGTACTGTTATCGTTGATTCAGCAGACGACATGAACGCCAGCGCCGCCAACGCCTTGCTGAAAATTCTCGAGGAGCCGCCGCCGCAAACGGTTTTTTTCATTCTGGCCCACTCGCCGCGCGGCCTGCTGCCGACGTTGCGCTCCCGATGCCAGACCATCAGCCTGAAGCCGCTTGCCGGGGATATCCTGCGCCGGGTCATCGCACGTCAGCCGGTGATGGAAGGGGTGGAAAGCGAAGCCATGGACAAGTGGATTGCCCTTTGCGGCGGCTCGGCGCGCCGTGCTCTTGAACTGGCGCAGGGCGAGGTTGCCGCCATGGTAGGTGAATTCTTCGACCTGGTGGGCGAAAAACAGGCCGACTGGTCCAAGATACACCGTCTTGGTGCTGCGCTTGCTCCCGCCGCGAAGGCGCAGGACTACCAGCTTTTCATCGATCTGGTGTTCGACCGGCTGGCAACGCTCACACGCGCGCAGGCGCTCAACGACCAGGTGCCAATGGCAAAACTCGCTGACTATTGCGATATCTGGGACAAGGTTCGTGCCGACCATGAAAAGGCGGTCTACTGGAACCTCGACAAGAAACAGGTGATCCTCGGCCTCTATTCCGATCTGAGAGGGGTCTAGACCGGCCTGGCAGGCGCTGATTCTGTGCGCAAAGCGGTCGACAAACGGCGTCTGCCATCCTATGTGCTTGAGCCGAAACAGGCGCGCCGGCGCGCCGCCTCAAGCAAGAATGCCATGACAGACCGATATTACATTACCACCGCGATTTCCTATCCCAACGGCAAGCCGCACATAGGCCATGCCTATGAGTTGATTGCGACCGATGCGATCGCCCGTTTCATGCGGCTCGACGGCAAGGATGTGTTCTTTCT
>JAGRLQ010000232.1:1379-7235 GCA_020441735.1 Nitratireductor sp. | reverse complement strand
GCGCATCTGGTTTGGGACCAGAGGGTCGGGAGTTCGAATCTCTCCGCTCCGACCATTTCTCCAGGGCGTTGGCCCGCATTTACCTTCGGGGATACGCAGCGATGACCGCCAGAATTTTCAGCCCGTCAAAGACCGCCATGCAGTCAGGCCGTGCCAAGACCGGCCACTGGGTGCTGGAATTCGAACGTGAAACGCCGCGCCGCATCGAACCGCTGATGGGGTACACTTCTTCTTCCGACATGAAATCCCAGATCCGGCTGGATTTTGACAGCCTTGAGGAAGCCGTTGCCTATGCCGAGCGCGAAGGCCTGGAATACCACGTTGAGCCTGCTCCGCCAGCGCGCAAGGCCCGCCGGGTGATGTCCTATGCGGAGAATTTCTCCTATTCGCGCAAGGCTCCCTGGACGCACTGAACCTCAGAGTGTCAGCGTTTGAACGAAGCGTGCTCCACCCGGTCGCCGGGTTTCAGACCGATCAGCCTCGATATACCGGCATTCAGCTCCAGCACATGAGAGATCGGGCCGCCTGAATCGATGATTGCGTCGGAAAACGGCGTTGTGCGCTCGGCCAAATGGGTAACCGTTCCGGTTTTATCCAGAAACACCATGTCGAGGGAAATCGGCGTGTTGCGCATCCACATCTGCACCGGGCGTATCTGGCCGAAGTCAAACAGCATGCCGTGCTTTGCCGGCATGGTTTCACGGAACATCAATCCCTGGGAACGTTCGGCCGGTTCGTCGGCGATTTCGGCGGTAAAGCGGAACCGGCCCTGGTCGGTGGCGATCCAGATTTCCTCTGCTTCGCGACCTTCAACCGTCAGCGGCGCTTCCTGTGCAGGAGCAGCCTGTTGGGCATGGGTTGGCTTCGGTGCCGGGAAAAGTGCGGCGGCAAGGATCAGCGCAAGAACAACAAGATTTCGCATTGGCAGGCGAACTCCGGCAAGGACAAGCACCGTTACCGCACAGGAATACGTCATTTAAGCGATCCTATTCGCCCTCATCGTCCTCATCGCCGCCCGATGGTGGCAGCAGGCCGAGTTCTTCAAGATCGTCGGGCGTAAAGGGATCCTCATCCTCGGTCAGTTCCTCACTGTCGGAAGGCATGGGAACCTGGAAATTGGCGGGCAACCGGCTTTGCAGCAGGCCTGCTCCCTTCAGTTCGTCGAGACCGGGCAGATCGCGCAGTTCGGCAAGGCCGAAATGATCGAGAAAGCCGTCGGTTGTTCCATAGGTGACCGGGCGGCCCGGCGTTTTGCGGCGGCCGCGCATCCTCACCCAGCCGGCTTCCAGCAGAACGTCCAGCGTGCCCCTCGATGTTGCGACACCCCTCACCTCCTCCACTTCGGCCCGGGTGACCGGTTGGTGATAGGCAATCGTTGCCAGGACTTCGAGTGCCGCGCGGCTCAGCTTTCTGGTCTCAACCGCCTCCTTCTGCAGCAGAAAACCGAGGTCATCGGCAGTGCGGAAGGCCCAGTTGCCGCCGATGCGCACCACATTGACGCCTCGCCCGGCATAAGCCTGCTGCAGTTCGGCCATCAGCGCATCGAAATCGATGCCGTCGGGCATACGCTCGCGCAGAGACCTTTCGGAAACCGGTTCGGAAGAGGCAAACAGGATTGCCTCGATCATCCGCAACTGCTCGCGCAGGTCACGGGGATCGAGCGTCCCGCCAGCGGCCTCATCGACCAGCTTTCCCGGCGGCGCAAACGGCAGGATGGTTGCCTGTTCCTTGTTTTTTTCTTCAGCAGCAGACCGGCTTTCGCCCATGTTCTTATCCTCGGTTGGCCTGTTGTTTCAGGTAGAGCGGTTGGTAAGCGCCTTCCTGGCGCATCGCCAGCTGGCCCTCGCGCACCAGTTCGAGCGTGGCGGCAAAGGAACTGGCAAGCGCGCTTGCCCGCATTTTCGGATCGGGAATGTAGTCAAACAGGAAGCTGTCGAGCGGTGTCCAGTCCGTCAATCCGCCAACCATGCGTTCGAGAATCTCCCGCGCATCGGCCAGCGACCAGACCTGGCGCTGGGCAATGGTTACAGTGGAAACGGCGGTGCGCTGGCGTTGGGCGGCATAGGCCGTCAGCAGGTCATACAGCGTCGCCTCATATTGCTGGGTCTTTTCGACCACGATCGGCTCAGGCATGCCGCGGGGAAAGAAATCGCGGCCAAGGCGGTTGCGGTTGATGAGGCTCGAAGCGGCATCGCGCATCGCTTCAAGCCGCTGCAGACGGAAGGCGAGCTGGGCCGCCAGTTCCTCGCCGCTCGGCCCTTCCCCGTCATCCACCTGATCAGGCAGCAACAGGCGCGATTTCAGATAGGCAAGCCAGGCCGCCATCACCAGATAATCGGCTGCAAGCTCGATGCGCAGCTTGCGTACTTCGGCGATGAATTCGAGATATTGTTCGGCAAGCGCAAGAATGGAAATCCTTGCCAGATCCACCTTCTGGCGGCGGGCCAATTCCAGCAACAGGTCAAGCGGCCCCTCGAAGCCATCCACATCGACAACAAGCAGAGGGTCGGAGACCGCACGGTCTTCGTTGCGCTTTGCCCAGAAGTCCGGCTCGTTGAAAGGGTTGTCGCTCATTGCGCTCACTGTTGTAGTAATCCTGCCGCTCCGGCCACAACGGAGGCCGATGTGCCCGGCGACCGCCATCTCGGGCGGCCCTGATGCCAGCCCAATCCTAGCCGATCAGACGGACGGTTCCAACAAGTCGCGGTAGCGCGCCCTTGCGGCATCCACATCAATTTCATTAGGCTCACGCAGCATGGCTTCGGCAGCCAGCGCCCGCTCCAGCGCCCTGCCCTCCAGTACCGGGCAGACGGCGGCAATTTCCTCCATCTCCCGCATCTCGCCATTGCAGTGCAGGATCATGTCACAGCCGGCAGCGATGCTGGCGTCGGCGCGGTCTGCAAGTTCGCCCTCCAACGCCTGCATGGACAGATCATCGCTCATCAGCAAGCCGTCAAAACCGATTTCGCCCCTTATGATGCCGTCAATGATGCTTTGAGAAACCGTCGCGGGGTGCTGCGGGTCAAGGGCGTGAAAACGCACATGGGCTGTCATGGCAAGCGGCATGTCAGAAAGCGCCTTGAACGGCACGAAATCGCTGACAGAAAGTTCGTCATGACCGACGTGGACTTCCGGCAGTTCCAGATGGCTGTCTGCGCCCGCTCTTCCATGCCCGGGAATGTGCTTGATAACCGGCAGAACGCCGCCTTCCAGCAGGCCATCGCAGGCCATACGGCCCATGATGGCTACTTCCTGCGGCTCGGTGGAATAAGCCCTGTCGCCAATCACGTCATGGCTGCCTGCCACCGGAACATCGAGCACCGGAAGGCAATCGACATTGATGCCAAGGCTCAGAAGATCGTGCGCAATCAGGCGGGAATGCAGACGGATGGCCTCTTCGCCAGCTTCGGGAGCGTGGCGCCACAGATCGCCCAGTTGCCGGCCTGTCGCATAGGTTTCCCAGTGTGGTGGGCGAAGGCGCTGGACGCGGCCGCCCTCCTGGTCGATCAGCACCGGCGCATTGCCGCGTCCGACCCCTTCACGGAACTCATCGACGAGGCGATGCACCTGCCGGGGATCCTCTATGTTGCGGGCAAAAAGGATCAATCCCCAGGGATGTTCGTGATCGATGAAATAGCGTTCTTCATCGCTTAGCGATGTCCCCGCAACCCCGGTGATGAATGCCTTGATTCCCATCGCCGGGAACTTAGAGCCTGTCCCGTTTAAAGAAAAGCGATTTCAGCGGGGACAGAACAGCCGTAGCCGGTGTGTCAGCGCGTGACGAAGCAACTGCCGCCTGCGCCCTTCAGGCGATTACAGATGTCGGTGGCATCGCTCTTGGAATCAGCCAGCACCTTCACGCGATAGAAGGTTCCCTTGCCATCGATATCGGCCCGCTCGATTGCAGCGCTGCGGCTACCGAGAATGGAGGAAAACCGCTGCTTGATGTTCGAAAAAGAGGATTCGGCTGCCTCGCGTGAACGCTGGGAGGAAACCTGTATCTTCCACTCGCTGCTGGTAACTGCCGGTCGTGCGGCTGCCGGCTGCGGACTGCTTTCGGAAACAGCGGCAATCTGGGTCGGCGCACCGGGATCGCTTTCGGCTGCCGGTGCTGGCGCAACCGGCTTGGGCGCGGGAGCCACGGCAACTGGCGGCTCGGGAGCCGGCAACGGGCTCGGTGTTGGCGTTGCGATCTCGCCCGTCGATCTGGCGCCATCAAGGGCGATCACAGAGGAAGCTTCGGTTTCCTGTTGCTGCACGGCTTGCGCTGCAGAACCGGATGCGTCGTCGGTTTGCGCCATCGCCAGTGCCTGCGGTTGCGGCGAAAGCGGCAGCGGCTCGCCATCTGCCTGATCGCTCTGCATCGTGGCTGCGCCGCCGGAAACAATCGTGCCATCAGGCTTCACCACCAGAGTGCGCACTTTTTTCGGCGGCAGGCCAAGCGGCGCATCGGAAGTACCACCTTCTGCGTCGGGCGAGAGCCTGGTCGCCGACTTTTCGGCCACGTCGACCGGCTGTTCACGGCTGGTGATCAGTTCTTCCTGGGTATTGTTTTCCTCACCCTGCCCGCCGGAAACACGGTCATAAACCTGGTTTTCCTGATTGGCGATGACCTTGCCACCGGGATCTTCCGGCTTGACCTTGGCGGGTTCATTATCTGCCCGGATAACCGGTGGTTCTCCGCCTTCGCCGAGTTGACTGCTGCCAAACGTACCCCAGGCAACGACGCCCGTGCCGACCAGCAGGGCCACGATCAGTGCGCCGACTGCGAGGCGGAAACCGCGATTGGATCCGGCAGCCTGTTTTGCTGTCTGTGCAGCAGGCTGCGGCTCGGGTTCCATGCCGAAATCATCATCCTGGAACCCGCCGGGGAATGCGCCGGGATCGATTGCCCCGTCATCTGCCAGATGCGAAACAGGCATTTCCTGCACATCAGCGGTGTCGATTGCCAGTTCTTTTGCAAAAGCATCGGCAAAATGGTTTTCAATCACATCGCCTGAATCGTCTGCCTGCGGCGCGGTTTCGTAGCCCTGGAGATCAAAGTCCTCGACCGTGTCCGGTTCATCGAGGCCAAGTTCCTCGGCAAACACCTCTGCAAAACCAGCTTCCAGATCAGCTTCGACGTCAGCAAGGCCATCCTGCAGCCCATCCAGCGGTTCGGGATCCTGATCGATCAGCGTATTGCCGAGCGCCATTCTCTGCGGGGACTGGCCCTGCAACGACTGAGCTTCAGCGGCATCTGCGGCTGGCTCGTTACCGGCGGGCGCACCGGCCTGCTCACGGGTCAGCGATTGGGCAACCGCTTCCAGACGGGCAAGAGCTGCATCGGCGTCAGATGGCGCCAACTCTGCCTGGGTCGGAGCGGACTGGACGGGTGCCGTGCCAACGGGTTCGGCAGATGGTTGGGGTTCTGAACCCTGCCCCATCTCGGCAAGCAACTGGTCTTCAAGGCTGAGCCCGGCTTCTGTCAAACCCGCTGCGGCAGCGGGACTCTCCGGAGGCGTCACTGCTTCTGCAACCGGTGAAGGGTCCAGTTCCTCGGCCAGGGCGGCTGCGAAATCCAGATTACTGATGTCGTCTTGCGCCGGAGCAGTTTGCGCCGGGACACTCTGCGGCATCGGAGCCGTCTGCTTTACCGTGAAAGCTGATGCACTGGCCGGAGCATCTCCCGCTACAATTCGGGCGAGTTCCGCCAGCGGATCATCTTCTTCCGGCTGAGTGTCGTAATCCCCCCGGTAAGCGGTGTTGTGATCGGTCATCTACGCTACTACCCGTTTTCTGCCTTCCCGAGCCATACTATCTGGCCGACAAAAAAGGCGCCCCGATGCGCGCATTGTGACGGTTTTGCGGACTTTT
>JAGRLQ010000232.1:0-1312 GCA_020441735.1 Nitratireductor sp. | reverse complement strand
TCCGGAAGCCAATACTTCCGACAATGCATGCAACAATGCCATTCTGGCCAGGGTCAAATTTGCATTTTTAGGGTTAATAAAGCGTAATTCTGACATTTCTTTGCCGCGATTCCAATGGGAATGCAGGTCTGAAGCCACTTCATGCAGGTAAAACGCAATGCGGTGCGGCTCATCAGCAAGGGCTGCCTGCTCGATGATACGTGGATATTCGGCCATCTTGCGGATCAGCGCCAGTTCGCCCTCATCGGTCAGAAGCGCCGTATCGCTACCTGCCAGCGCGTCGCGTGAAAGATCGATGCCCGGAAGTTCCGCTGCTGCCTGACGCAGCACCGAACAGCAGCGGGCATGGGCATACTGGACGTAGAAGACCGGATTGTCCTTCGACTGCTCGGTCACCTTGGCGAAATCGAAATCGAGCGGCGCCTCGGGCTTGCGGTAGAGCATCATGAAGCGCACGGCATCGACGCCGACCTCTTCAACCACGTCGCGCAGGGTGACAAAGTCGCCTGCCCGCTTCGACATGCGCACGGGTTCGCCATCGCGATAGAGCTTGACGAGCTGGGTCAGCAGCACATCGAGCTCCGCCTTGTCGCCGGCAACGGCCCTTGCAACCGCCTTGAGCCGTTTCACATAGCCGCCATGGTCGGCGCCGAGCACATAAACCATGCGATCATAACCGCGGACGAACTTGTCGCGGAAATAGGCGACATCGGCAGCAAAGTAAGTGTAGGAGCCGTCGGACTTGACCAGCGGACGGTCCATGTCATCGCCCACTTCGGTTGAGCGGAACAGGGTCTGCTCGCGGTCTTCCCAATCTTCCGGCACCTCGCCCTTGGGCGGCGGCAGGCGGCCATCGAAGACATAGCCGGCCTCCCGCATCGCCTTCAGCATGCGATCGATTTCGGAAACGCCATTCTTCTTTTCGTGCAGGGTGCGCTCGGAGAAGAAGATGTCGTGATGAACGTTGAGCAGGGCGAGATCTTCCTTGATCAGCGCCATCATGGCATCGATCGAGCGATCACGCAGGATTTCCATGCGTTCGTCATCCGCCATTTCGCCAAGTTTTTCGCCGAATTCGTCCGCCAGTGCCTTGCCGACGGGAACGAGATAATCGCCGGGATAGAGCCCTTCGGGGATGGCGCCGATCTCTTCGCCCAGAGCCTCGCGGTAGCGCAGTTCGACGGAGCGGGCGAGCACATCAATCTGCACGCCGGCGTCGTTGATGACGTATTCCTTGGTGACTTCGAAACCCGCAAACGCCAGCAGGTTGGCCAGCGAGTCGCCTACCACGGCGCCGCGGCAATGGCCGACA
>JAGRLQ010000231.1 GCA_020441735.1 Nitratireductor sp. | reverse complement strand
TCGGAAATCAGGATGCCGCCCAGCCTGCCGTCGGGCAGGCGCTGGGCGATGTGAATGGTCAGGCCCTTCTCGACCTCGGTAAAATCGCCTTCCTTGACCAGGATGGAGACCAGATCGGCGGCCATTTCACGCTTGTAGGCCTTGAGCGAGGTCAGGCTCCAGGCAATCACGAAATGGCCGACAAAGCCGGTAAACAGCGAGCAGATCAGCGCCAGCACCAGAAACGGCTTCAGCACCACGCGGTTCGAGGCGCCACTGGCATTGACCACCACCAGTTCGGAGTTGGAATTGAGGGTGTTGACGGTCGCCACCGTGCCAAGCAGCAGGGCGACCGGAATAACCGCCAGAAACAGCATCGGAATGACCAGCGTCGTCGCCATGAAATAGCTTTGCAGCGACTGGCCCTTGGCGGTGATGATGTCGATTTGGCCAAGTGCCTGGACGATCCACACCACGCCTGCGAGCGACAGCAGAATCGCAAGGGTCGCGATGCCGGCCTTGCGGAATATGTAGCGCTCGATCAGTTTCATGGTGCCGGCTGGCCGTCCCCTGTTCTGTCCCCGTCGTTACATGCTTGCACCGGGGCTTGCCCATCAGGCTCTCCGGGCTTCGGCCGCTTCTTGCCGCGCGCTGATTTTGCGGGCCAAAAACGGCGGAATTTCGTGCTTCCCACCACCCGGCAAAGGGCCGGAATCGTATGGGTTAGCAGCAGGTTAACCAGTAAACAGGGAATTGGCTAAAAATAGGCGAAAAAAGGCAGTTAACGGCCAGTTAAGCGTTTTTTGAACCACTGTTGCCTTCGCGCCACTTGCATATTCCTTTTCGGAGCTTATCCCTTGCATTCGGAGTTGTTCCGGCCCTCTTGGGGGATTGAGGGCAGGAGAGAAAGATCGAAGGAAGTTTCATGGCCAAATTACCCGGTGTTGCAATCGCCAAAACCATCATCAAACCGAAGGGCACGCTCGCCTTTTTTGTGCCCCAGGACGGTGCATTGCCGCCTTCTGCTGTGCCGTTTGATGCAGATGGCCGTCTGACACAGGCAATCAGGGTTGCCGAATTCGATGGCAAGGCCGGTGCGCTGATCAACGTGCTGGTGCCGGCGCAGGGCATCGATCGGGTATTGATCGTCGGCTTGGGAAAGCCGGAGGAGTGGAACGAAGAGACCTGGCTCAAGGCCGGCGGAAAGGTGTTTGCAGCGGTTGGAAAATCGACCTCGCTGACCATCGCCACCGACCTTGATGGCGATCGAAAGGCGCTGACCGCCGAAGAAGCTGCCGGCGTTGCCATGGGAGCAACCTTGCGGGCCTATGATTTCGACGCCTATCGCACGAAGAAGAAGGACGAGAAGAAGAAGGTCGCCATCACGCTGGTTTCAGGCAGCGACGCGGCACTTCGCAAGGCCTGGAAAGAGGCTCAGGCCATTGCCGATGGCGTCATTTTCGCCCGCGATCTGGTCAACGAGCCCGCCAACATGCTGGGGCCGGTGGAATTCGCCAAAAAGGCCGAAAGCCTGAAAAAACTGGGCTGTACGGTCGCTATACTTGACGAGAAGAAGCTGAAGACTGAGAAGATGGGCGCGCTTCTGGGCGTTGCCCAGGGTTCCGTGCGTCCGGCCCGCGTTGCCGTCATCGAATGGAAAGGCGGCAAGGCGAAGGAAAAGCCGGTTGCCTTTGTCGGCAAGGGAGTCGTCTTCGACACCGGCGGCATTTCGATCAAGCCTGCTGCCGGCATGGAGGACATGAAGGGCGATATGGGCGGGGCTGCCGCCGTCTGCGGCGTCATGCATGCGCTTGCCGCCCGCAAGGCGAAGACGAATGCCGTCGGCATCATCGGCCTTGTCGAAAACATGCCGGACGGCAACGCACAGCGCCCCGGCGACATCGTCACCTCGCGCTCCGGCCAGACCATCGAGGTGCTAAACACCGATGCCGAGGGCCGTCTCGTGCTGGCTGATCTGTTGGATTACTGCGAGGAGAAGTTCAAGCCGCAATTCATGGTCAATCTGGCGACGCTGACCGGCGCCATCATCATCGCCCTGGGCAATACCCATGCCGGCCTGTTTTCCAACAATGACGAACTGGCTGAGCGGCTGACCGGGGCAGGGCTCGACACTCGCGAGCGGGTCTGGCGAATGCCACTCGATGCCGCCTATGACAAGCTGCTCGATTCGAAGAACGCCGACATGAAGAACATCGGCGGGCGCATGGCCGGTTCGATCACCGCCGCCCAGTTCCTGCAGCGCTTCGTCAAGGATACGCCCTGGGCGCATCTCGACATTGCCGGCACAGCCATGGGCTCGCCCAAGAACGAATACAGCCAGGGCTGGTCTTCGGGCTTCGGCGTCCGTCTGCTCAACAAGCTGGTGGCAAACCACTACGAATAGCGCATCAGTCGCGAACCGGGGAGAAATGGCGGAAGTTCTGTTCTATCACCTGACCGAGCGCACGCTGGAGCAGACCCTTCCGGGCCTGCTCGAAAAGAGTCTCGAGCGCGGTTGGCGCGCAGTGGTGCAGGCAGGATCGAAGGAGCGTGTCGAAGCGCTCGACGCGCTGTTGTGGAGCTGGCGTGACGATGGCTTTCTCGGTCACTCAGCCGCCAACGACGCATTCGCCAAATATCAGCCGGTGTTCCTGACCACCGAAGCGGACAACCCCAACGGCGCGCAGATTCGCTTTCTGGTAGACGGGGCGGAAGCGCCGCCGCTGGATGCTTATGAACGGGGTGTCTATCTCTTCGACGGCCATGACGCAGCCGCCGTCGAACAGGCGCGGGCGCGCTGGAAAGCCGAAAAGGAAAACGGCCACGCCATCACCTACTGGCAGCAGAAGCCGGGCGGCGGGTGGGAGCGCAAGGCATGATTTCATGTCTGTGAGCGACACGGAAAAACTGGCCGGTTCCGGCATGAATGCAGACGATCCGGATTTTCTCGAACGGCGCGAGAAGGCCAAGGAAAAAGTCAATGCGCTCGACCGGGACAGGGTGCATGACGAGCCTGAGCGTAAGGCCTTCTTCAACGATGTCTATGCCCGCGCTGGAGGCGATGCAGCCTTTGTTCCATGGGCAGATTTGAAACCAAAAGAACAATTGGTTCAATGGCTTGAGGAAAATACCGGAATCAATCCGGCAAAGACCTCAAGCGGGATTCCAAGCGCCACCGACATCGCTTGCGGCCTTGGCGACAACGCCGAGGCAATTGCCGCGGCAGGCTATGAGACAACCGCCTTTGATCTATCGGCGGATGCCATTTCCTGGGCGAAAAGGCGCTTTCCCCAGAGTGCCGTGAACTACCGTCAGGCTGATCTGTTCGCGCCGCCTTCGGAATGGCTTGGGAACTTCGATCTCGTTCATGAGTGTTTCACGCTTCAGGCCCTGCCGCCGGAAATGCTCGGGCAGACGGCTGCTGCGGTGGCAAGCCTCGTGGCGCCCGGCGGTGACCTGCTGGTCTATACAAGATGGCGGCCGGACGGAGCGCCGGTGGAAGGCCCGCCATGGCCGCTGGAAGAATCCCGGCTTGACTGTTTTGCCCCGCTCGGTTTTGAACGGATCGGCGAAACGCGCTTTGTGGTGGAGCGGCCGGGCCGGACAATCCCCCACGCCTTCACCCACTGGCGGCGCGGCGTTTAGCATAACGGAGGGGATACATGCGGTTCTTGTCGGTATTGTTGATTTTGGCCGGTCTGGCGATCGCCTTCGCGCTGCCGCTCTACCAGACGGATTTCGCCGGTGAGGCCGTCAAGACGGTCGAGGTCTTCGACCGCACCCAAGGCGGCTGGCGCGATGGCTGGCAGGATCAGGAGATTGACCTGAAAACCAGCGGCGGGCCCTACCGCATCCGTCTCGAGGGCGAGCTGATTTCCGGCAGTGTGAACCTTCCCGCCACCCTGCCGGTTTTCGTCGAATTGACCGGGCCGCAGGGGCCGGTTTTCTCCGGCGAATTCAAGCTCGGCGTGCGGGAGGAGAATTCCAACAGTGGAACGGCGGCAGAGCGGCTCTTCATTTCCCTGCCGGAGTTCGACGTGCTTGCCGATGGCGCGCATACCCTGTCGGTGCGCCTGCTGACCGAAGGCGACATCAACCTTGCTCGGATGGAAGCGGAGATTATCGGCGGCGCGCAGGCGGCCGATTACAGTTTCACCTCAGCGGGCCTCGGCATTTTCGCCATCGGCACACTGCTCTACCTGATCTCCGGCCGCCGCCGGAAAAAGGCACGCAAGGAAAGCTCCCGCCGCTGGGGCCGGCAGTAAACCATCCACCGTCATCCCGGAAGCGTGGAACACGCTATCCGGGACCTATTGACGTTATCAGCGTGCACGGGAAGAAATATCCCATGGCAGGCTATGTTTACATTCTGGCCTCCCGCAAGGGCGGCACGCTCTACACCGGCGTTACCAGCGATCTCTCCCGCAGGGTGTTTGAGCACAAGGAAAAGCTGCTCGGCGGGTTCACTGCGAAATACGGCGTCGACAGGCTTGTCTGGTATGAGATGCTGGAAACCATGGACGATGCGATTGCTGCCGAAAAACGCATCAAACGCTGGCGGCGGCGCTGGAAAACCGAGTTGATCGAAGGGATCAATCCCGAATGGGACGACCTCTATCCGCTGCTTTCGGGTGAATGATGCAAGACCTTCTATCGGAAGGAAGAACGGTTGCGGAAGGGTACAATGGCTCCCGGCTCGGCCTTCGGCCGTCCGGGATGACGGCTGAGGATGCCGTGCCCGAGCCACCCTCGTGGGCTGGGAATGTCAGTCCCCATCAAGTTCGATGGAAAGCTCCAGCCATTCCTCCCCGACCTCGCCCAGGTGGCGCGCCCACCGCATCTTTTGCGTGCATTGGGTTAAATCTTCGTAATTTTGATGCAGATCAAGCGGGTTCGCGCACCTGCTTCATACCCTGTCTCCAAGTCGAAACCCCACAAGGAGACAATCCCAATGCACAAATATACGAAACTCGCGACCGGTCTTGCTCTGGCAGGCATGGCAGCAACCCTTTCCCTGCCTTCAAATGCTTCAGCCCAGAACGGTGACTGCCGCTACATGCCGCGCGGCCAGATGGAATATGGCCACATGCAGCGAGACCATGGCGGCCAGCGCGGCTGGCGCGAAGACGGCGGCTGCGGAGAGCGCGGCTGGAATCATGGTCCCCGCAATGGCTGGAACAATCGCGGCGGCGATGATGACGACCGCTGCGGCCAGCGTTATGGCGAACGCCGCGGCATGCGGGGTGAGCAGATGGGCCGCCACATGATGGGCGAGGACAGAATGGGTCAACAAATGGGCGAAGGCAGAGGGATGCGCGGCGGTCAGCGCTTCATGCAGCGTTTCGTTGCCATCGACGTCAACGAGGACGGCAAGATCTCCGATGACGAGGCTGCCGCCATGCGCGAAAGCGTCTTCTATGCCATGGACGCCGATGACAATGGCGAACTGACGGTCGAGGAATATATGGGCGTTCGCATGGGCCCCGGCGCAGGCAATGATGACGACGATGGCGAAAACCGTCCGCGCCGCATGGAGGGCAAGCGCCAGGAAGCCAAGAAGGCCCGCTTCGAGCCGATGGATGCCGACAAGAACGGCACGGTCTCACAGGCTGAATGGATGACGGCAGGCCTGGAACGCTTCAAGGCGGCAGATGCCGATGGCGACGGCACCGTCACCCCGTGGGAATTCCGCTCCAACCATCGCCGGTAATGCGATAGCTATCACGGTCCTGAAAGACCGCCCGCCAGCCGGGCGGTCTTTTTTGTTGTATCGGAGTCTGAATTGCGGATTGGAGGCCACATCGCTCGATGTTGCGGTAGGATTTGACTCCGGCTGACGGCAACCGAAACAGGACCGCGCTCGCGCCGGCAAAAGTCGGAGCGCAGCGCCGACTGCGGTCAAAGATAGAACGGGGAGAGCATTTGGCGGCTTGCCTCTGCGGTTGTGGTCGCGTCGAACACCCTTGTGTAGGGTGCCGCCGCCAGGCGGGCAGCAACGTCAGGGAACTGGTTTATTGCATAATCGAGCGCTGACTCCATGGTATCAAACGCGTCGAAACCGCCAAGTGTATGGGTCGAAACGCCACTGAGCCAAATCTTGTTCTGTAGGCCGGGTGTCCGTCTCAGCTCTTCGTTCCGCTTGCCCCAGTCAAATCCGTCAAAGGGCCGGGATAGTTGCAGCTCGGTGTAGACGAACGCGCCCGGTGTCTTTGCCGACGATCCGCCATAGTGAACGGAGCCCAGGTCTTCGCTGGCCTCACGGACAATTTCCGCATCGAATACCCTGGTGTTGTGGGCCACGCCGAAGGCACGGGGTTCTGTCGGGAAATATCCTGTGACGAAAGCGCTGGCGTTCTCGCAGCTATCGAAGGCGTAGAAACCTCCGATGGAGCCGGTTCCGTGACCATGAAGCCAGGTCTTGTTGAGGAAGCCCGGCTGCTTCCTGATCATCTCGTTGATCGACGACCAAGGCGCTTGATCAAACGGAACCGAGATTGCGACTTCGGTGTAGACGAAGGCTTTTGGTGTCACAGTGTTCTCCTTTGCATGGGCGAGTGACGGGGGCAACCTGCTGCGGTTGTCACCGCGAGCATTTCGTGACGGGTGATCAAGGCGCAGGGGCTGATTTCGGACGGCATATCGAGGCTTTTCCTATCAACTTGCAATTCACAAGTTGATAGGATTTCTAACTATAAACTTGCATATTGCAAGTGAAAAATTTAGCGTTCCCGGATGAGCACGAAACCCAAACGAGCCCTATCGGGGTGCCCAATCGACTATGCTCTCAGCGTGTTGGGGGACCGTTGGTCGCTGCTGATTATTCGCGACATCGCGATAAAAGGCTCGAAAACCTATGCGGACCTGCTCGACGGGTGGGAGGGGATATCGACCAATATCCTCGCGCAACGACTGCGGCATTTGGAGGAAAATGGCGTAATCCGGAAGCGAAAGAATCCGGCCAACTGGCGAAGTTCTCTCTACGAGCTCACACCAAAAGGACGCGATCTTGCACCTCTGCTGGCGGAACTTGTCTTATGGGGTGGGAAATTCAACGACGCCAGAGATCCAAAGACAGAAACCTATGCGAGCGTCCGTTCCGATCGCCAAGGATTTGAGCGCAAGATTCTCGGCGAGGAAAGCGCTTAGACTCGTAACCCGCAACCGATATGAAGTCCTTTCATTTCACGGGGGTTGCGACGGCCCGATAAGTCGCCTCGCAAGGATTTCGCGAAACTGCCGTTAAGTCGGAGATCAAAAAAGCAGCTAAGTCCCCTTTGCGGACATCCAAGCCAAGCCACTTTCGCCTTTACTTGTAAAAGACCCTAAGCCCCGTCCAGTTCCGCTGAAAGCTCCAGCCATTCCTCCTCGACCTCGACGAGGCGGCGTTCGGCTTCCGCCTTCTTGGTGGCGAGTTCGCGGATCTTGTCCGTTTCCCGGTTGGTCGAGGCCGTCGCCAGCATCTTGTTGAGCTTGCCGATCGCCTCTTCGGCTTTCACCATGATGGCTTCGAGCTGCTTGACGCGCTTGCGCACCGCATCCTGGCCGGATCGAATAACGGCAGCCTGCTTGCGCTTTTCGGCCTTGTTGGCAGGTGCTTCCGCCTCCTGTTTCGCCTTGCGGTGCTTGGCTTCGGCTTCCTCGCCCTTCAGGATCAGCCGCTTGTAATCCTCCATGTCGCCGTCATAAGGGCCGACGCCACCCTTGGCGACGAGCCACAGCCGCTCGGCACTTGCTTCCACCAGATGGCGGTCATGCGAAATCAGGATCATCGCGCCCTCATAGTCGTTGAGCGCCATGACAAGCTGCTCGCGGCTATCGATGTCGAGGTGGTTGGTCGGCTCGTCGAGGATCAGAAGATGCGGCGCATCGAAGGTGATGAGACCCAAGAGCAGGCGTGCCCGCTCGCCGCCGGAAAGATCCTTCGCCTTGGTGTCCATTTTCTCCGAAGATAGCCCCATGCGGGCGACACGGCCGCGTATCTTGCCTTCCGGTTCGCCGGGCATCAGCTTGCGCACATGATCGTAAGCCGATTGCTCCGGGATCAGATCATCAAGCTGGTGCTGGGCAAACATCGCAACGCGCAGCTTGTCGGCCCGCGTGATCTCGCCGCTTTCGGCTTGAAGCCGGTCGGAGATCAGCTTGGCGAAGGTCGATTTGCCGTTGCCGTTGGCCCCCAGCAGCGCAATGCGATCATCGGCATCGATGCGCAGCGAAAGCCGTGATAATATGGGCTTGCCGGGCTCATAGCCAACGGCAACGTTGAAGAGGTTGATGATCGGCGAGGCAGCCTGCTTCTTCGGGCTCGGGAAGGAAAGCGGCGCAACCCTTTCATCGACGGCAACGGAAATCTCCTTCATCCGTTCCAGCGCCTTGATCCGGCTTTGCGCCTGCCGGGCCTTCGAGGCCTTGGCGCGGAAGCGGTTGATGAAGGCTTCCATGTGCTTGCGCTGGGCGTCCTGCTTTTCCTTCATCTTCATCTGCAGCATGAGACGCTCGGCCCGCGTGCGCTCGAACGTGTCGTAATTGCCGCGATAAAGCGTCAGCTTGCGGTGTTCCAGATGGACAATCGTGTTGCAGGCCTTGTTGAGCAGGTCACGGTCATGGCTGATGATGATGACGGTGTGGCGGTAACGCGCAATGTAGTTTTCAAGCCACAGCGCGCCCTCAAGATCGAGATAGTTGGTTGGCTCGTCGAGCAGCAGCAGGTCCGGTTCGGCAAACAGAACGGCTGCAAGCGCCACGCGCATGCGCCAGCCGCCGGAAAACGACGATGCCGGGCGTTGCTGGGCCTCCTGGTCGAAGCCCAGCCCGGCGAGGATGGTCGCGGCGCGCGCTTCGGCCGAATGCGCGTCGATGTCGGCGAGCCGCGTCTGGATTTCCGCGATGCGATGCGCGTCGCCCGCCGTCTCGGCCTCTGCCATCAGCGCCGCACGTTCGGTATCGGCCTTGAGCACGATGTCGATCAGCGGCTCGTCCGTGCCCGGCGCTTCCTGCGCGACCTGGCCGATGC
>JAGRLQ010000230.1 GCA_020441735.1 Nitratireductor sp. | reverse complement strand
TGGGTCTTTCGGCCTATGACGCCTCCATCCTTGTTTCCGACAAGGTGATTGCCGATTACTTCGAACAGGTGGCTGAAGGCCGCGACGGCAAACTGGCCGCCAACTGGGTCATCAACAACCTGCTCGGCAAGCTCAATGAAACCGGCCAGGACATTGATGAAAGCCCGGTTTCGCCGGCCCAGCTCGGCGCCATTCTCGATCTGATCAAATCCGGCGACATTTCCGGCCAGATCGCCAAGGAACTGTTCGAGATCGTCTGGGCTGAAGGTGGTGACCCCGCCAGGATCGTCGAGGAACGCGGCATGAAGCAGGTCACCGACACCGGCGCCATCGAGGCTGCCGTCGACGAGGTGATTGCCGCCAATCCCGACAAGGCCGAACAGGCCAGGGAAAAGCCCAACATGGCGGGCTGGTTCGTCGGTCAGGTGATGAAGGCGACCGGCGGCAAGGCCAACCCCCAGGCCGTCAACCAGTTGGTGCGCGAGAAGCTCGGCATCGAAGGCTGAAACCGGGGCATGGTAGTGGCCGAAGCCTTTATCCGAACGGCGATGCGCTCTGACCTTGCAGCCGTGAAAAGCCTGCTGGCCGAGACATGGCATGCCACTTACGATTCGGTCATCGGCGCTGAGAAGGTCGATGAGGTCACCAGCCTGTGGCATTCGCCTGAAGCGCTGGAAAGCCGTCTGTCTGCACCCAATTCGGAGTTTCTGGTCGCCGATACCGGCAGCGGGATCACCGCCATGGCCTTTGCCAGCCAGGACGGAAAGGTGATCGACCTGCAGCAGCTCTATGTTGCGCCGCAATATCAGGGTAGTGGCACCGGCACGAAACTAATCCGGGAACTGCTGAGCTGTTTCATCGGCGCGCAGACCATAAAGGTTCAGGTGGCGAGCGCCAATGCCAGTGCGCTTGCCTTCTATCAGGCTTGCGGGTTTGCCGGTGATGGCAGCGATCCGGTGCGTGAAGAGATGACTGGCATGGACCACGTGACGCTGGTTCTCGCTATTCCCGAACAGCACCGCTGGGACGCATTGTGATCCCCGCGGCAATCACGCCGCGCTCACGCAATTGCCATCGCCAATTGAGTTGCAACGCCCGCTGCGGCACAATAGGGCAGGTGCGTTATCCTCTTTCCCGGAGCTTCCGCCATGATCCGCTTCCTCAAGATCGCCATTCCCGTCTTCATTATCGGCTTCATCGCCGGCAATGCCTTCTGGTATCTCTTCTCGCCGCTTTGGATCGACCGCGAGGTTTCCGAAAGCCTGCCCGCCGAACTGCAACTGACCGCGCTCAAGAGCGGCACGTTTGTTGACGCCGATAGCGCCCACAAGGGTTCCGGCAAGGCGGAAATCCTGCAGGGCGGTGCAGGCACCACGCTGCTGCGGCTGACCGATTTCCGCGTCACCAACGGTCCCGACCTCGAAGTCTGGCTGGTCAAGGCACCCGAGCCGAAGTCTTCTTCCGATGTTGCAGCCTCTGAGTGGCTGTCGCTCGGTGCGCTGAAAGGCAATGTCGGCGACCAGACCTATGTCATTCCCGAGGGGACCGATGTCTCAGAGTATGGCTCGGTGGTGATTTGGTGCGAGCAGTTCGGCGTGCTGTTTTCACCGGCAACACTGCAACCCGGCGCCTGAAACGGCGGCCAGGCGTCCTGAAAGGACGCTTACGCAGCATCACCGTTCCCAACCCTCTGGTACCAGAACATTGTAAGTTGTCGTCCACCTGTTCCGGCAAGGTGCAGGTGGTAGCGGTCGCGGCATTTCCGTGCTTATTACAGGCTTGGAATAGCCCACCATTTGACATGCCTGAAGGTGCCCGATGATCAAGACGCCCTATCTTCTCTTTCTCGGCGATGCGCCGGATCAGCTTGCAGCAAAGGTTGCCCGTGGCATTCGCGACTGGCGCCCGGACAATGTGGTTGCGCAGTTGCGGCTTGAGGGATGCAAGGCCGATGTTGGCGTGCCCGACATGAGCCTTGAGGAAGCCTGGGAGGCCGGTGCACGCACGCTTGTCATCGGCGTTGCCAATCGTGGCGGCATCATTTCCCAGAGCTGGAGGGCCGTTCTCCACCAGGCGCTCGACATGGGCTATGATCTGGCTTCCGGCCTCCACAACCTGCTGCGCGACGAGGCCGATCTAGTTGCGGTTGCCAATTCAGCCGGTCGTGCGCTGCACGATGTGCGCATTCCCGAGGTCAAGTATCCGATCGCCAACGGTGTCAAACGCACCGGCAAGCGCTGCCTTGCGGTCGGCACGGACTGTTCCGTCGGCAAGATGTACACCGCGCTGTGCATGGAAAAGGCGATGCGCGAAAAGGGCATGAACGCGACCTTCCGCGCCACCGGCCAGACCGGTATTCTGATCACCGGCGACGGTGTGCCGCTTGATGCGGTGATTGCCGATTTCATGGCAGGGTCGATCGAATATCTCACGCCGGATAACGATGCCGGTCACTGGGACCTGATCGAGGGACAGGGAAGCCTGTTTCATGCGTCCTATTCGGGCGTTACCATGGCGCTGGTCCATGGCGGCCAGCCCGACGCGCTGATCCTTTGCGACGAGCCGGGCAGGCCACACATGCGCGGCCTGCCGGGCTACCAGTTGCCGTCGCTCGAACAGGTTCGCGACATGGCGCTTCCGCTTGCCCGTATCGTCAACCCGGCCTGCCAGGTCGTTGGGGTGTCGCTGAATACTTCGGCGATGGGCGAAGACGAGGCGCTCGAATATTGCCGTACGGTCGAAAACCGCATCGGCCTGCCGACGGTAGACCCCTTCCGCCACGGCGCAGCGCGGCTTGCTGAAGCGCTGGAAAACGCGTGAATACAGCCGGTTACGGAATTTTCCTTACCTTTAGGCATCGCCAGCCGGACATTCACAAATTTGTGCACTAGCCGGTTTAAACTTTCGTCGTAGTGTGACAGGCTATTTTTTAGTCACACCACCGAGGGAGGGAGATTCGGCGTGTCGTCCAACAACCGCAAGGAACCCAGTTTCCGCCAAAGCGTGGACACCCTGTACAACAGGGCCGTCCGCCACATGAACATTTCGGAAGGGCTGGCGGAAAAAATCCGCGTCTGCAATTCCACCTATACAGTGCGGTTCGGCGTCAAGCTGCGCGGCGATTTTCACACCTTTACCGGCTACCGCTCGGTACACTCCGAACATGCCGAACCGGTCAAGGGCGGCATCCGCTATGCGATGAGCGTCAACCAGGACGAGGTTGAGGCGCTTGCCGCGCTGATGACCTACAAATGCGCCGTGGTGGAGGTTCCCTTCGGTGGCTCCAAGGGGGGGCTGCGCATCAATCCGCGCGACTGGAGCGAGGAGGAACTGGAGCGTATTACCCGCCGCTTTGCCTTCGAACTGATCAAGCGTGACCTTATCAACCCGTCACAGAATGTTCCGGCTCCCGACATGGGCACTGGCGAGCGGGAAATGGCGTGGATTGCCGACCAGTACAAGCGCATGAACACGACCGACATCGACGCCCGCGCCTGCGTCACCGGCAAGCCGCTCAATGCAGGCGGCATTCGTGGCCGCACCGAGGCAACAGGCCGCGGTATCCAGTATGCGCTGCGCGATTTCTTCCGCTACCCCGACGACGTCAAGGCATCGGGGCTGAGGGGCGACCTCAAGGGCAAGCGCATCATCGTCCAGGGCTTTGGTAATGTGGGCTATCATGCCGCCAAGTTCCTCCACGAGGAGGATGATGCAAAGATCACCCACATCCTCGAATACAATGGCGGGCTGGTAAATCCCAAGGGCATCAATGTGCAGGAAGCCAAGGACTGGTTTACCCACCATGGTTCCTTCAAGGATTGCGAACTCGGCGAATTCGTCGAGGACACCAAGCCGCTGTTCGAGGCTGAGTGCGACATCCTCATCCCGGCGGCGATGGAAGGCGTCATCAATCTCGACAATGCGGATCGCATCGACGCCAACTTGATCATCGAGGCCGCAAACGGACCGATAACGGCAGGCGCAGACGAAATCCTGCGCAAGAAGGGCACGATCATTATTCCCGACATGTATGCCAATGCCGGCGGTGTTACGGTCTCCTATTTTGAGTGGGTCAAGAACCTCTCCCACATCCGCTTCGGCCGCATGCAGCGCCGCGAGGAGGAAGCCCGCCACCGCATGCTGATCGAGGAGATCGAGCGGGCAACGAGCAACAAGCTGTCGAAAGCCTTCAAGGAACGCTACATCAAGGGTGCTGATGAACTGACCCTGGTGCGCTCGGGCCTCGACGACACCATGCGCGGTGCCTATTCCAGCATGCGCGATACCTGGCACGCCAAGCGCCAGGACGATCCCGATTTCGATCTGCGCACGGCAGCCTACATGATCGCCATCCAGCGTGTTGCCGACAGTTACACCGCGCTGGGACTCTGATCTCAGCCTTCTGAGCGGACAAAAAAGCACCGCTGGTGGACACGCCAGCGGTGCTTTTTGATTTCGAATTGGCTTTTGGGTTGCAGCGCCTAGCGCAGCAGCATCGTTTCCTCGACGCCGCCCTCGATCAGGCCAAGGCGCTTGTCGAGATAAATGCCGCAGCGTTCGATCAGTTCTTCTTCCTGCTCGCTGAAGAAGTGGTTGGCACCCTCGACGATGTCCTGGGTGATCTTGATGCCCTTCTGCGTCTTCAGCTTGTCGACCAGGCCCTGAACGTCCGATGAGGGGGCGACGCGGTCCATGTCGCCATGGATGATCAGTCCGGAGGACGGGCAGGGTGCCAGGAAGGAAAAGTCGTAGAGATTTGCCTGCGGTGCCACGGAAATGAAGCCCTCGATTTCCGGCCGGCGCATCAGCAACTGCATGCCGATCCAGGCGCCGAAGGAAAATCCGGCCACCCAGCAGCCGCGCGAATCGGGATGCAGGCTCTGCACCCAGTCGAGTGCTGCAGCGGCATCGGAAAGCTCGCCCTGACCGTGGTCGAATTCACCCTGGCTGCGCCCGACCCCCCGGAAGTTGAACCGCAGCGTGGTGAAATTGCGCTCCACGAACATGTAGAACAGATCGTAGACGATCTTGTTGTTCATGGTGCCGCCGAATTTCGGATGCGGGTGGGGATGCAGCACGATGGCGATCGGTGCTGTCTTGTCCTCGGACGGCTGGTAGCGGCCCTCCAGCCGGCCACTCGGGCCATTGAAAATCACTTCTGGCATCGTCACTCCTGATCGCGTCTGCCATGCGGCGCCGGTTCGGCAGCACAGGCGGGTCCTTGATACTTGACCTTGGATATCGGGCCGTCTAAGACCATTTAGAACTATTCTAAATGGGTGAACTTTGGACGCGCCCCCCGTTTGCGGGCAATTCATGTGGGCGCTTCTTTAGACAATTGAAGGTGCCGAATACAAGAAAAATGCGGCACAGGCTGTAAATTGGCCCTTCAGGACGCAAGCGGCAGTATAGTTTCGCAGGCGCCGGATCGAAACCAGAGGCAGAAAACAGGTGAGAGCCTATCTCGACCACAATGCCAGCGCCCCCATGGGGGTTGAAGCGCGCGCCGCCATGGTTGCAGCGCTTGAAACGGCCGGCAATGCCTCTTCCGTCCACGCCGAGGGGCGGGCAGCCCGCGCCATCGTCGAAAAGGCCCGCCGCCAGTTGGCTGAAGCGGTTGGCGTCTCCGCCGGCCAGGTAATCTTCAACTCTGGCGCCAGCGAGGCGGCCGCCCATGCGCTGTCACCGGTCCTGCGCGCCGGTGGTGCCGAAATCCCCGTTTCCAGGCTGTATGTGGGCGCAACGGAGCATGCCTGTGTGCTGGCAGGTGGCCGCTTTGCGCCCGAGGCGATTGAAACCCTGCCGGTGGATGCTACCGGCATGCTCGATCTTGCCGCGTTGAAAGATGCCCTGGCAGGCCACGACAATGCAGCGGGCTCACCGATGGTTGCCGTCCAGCTTGCCAACAACGAGACCGGCGTTATCCAGCCGATGGAAAAGATCGCCGAACTGGTACACGCCCATGACGGGTTTCTGGTCGTGGATGCGGTACAGGCCCTTGGCCGCGTTCCGCTTTCAGTGCCTGAACTCGGTGCCCATTTCGTTCTGCTTTCAAGCCACAAGATCGGCGGACCACAGGGTGCCGGTGCGCTGATTCTCGGCAATGGCACGATTTCGCCCGTTCCGCTCATCCGCGGCGGCGGACAGGAGAGTTTCAACCGGGCTGGCACCGAAAACGTTGCCGCAATCGCCGGTTTTGGCGCAGCTGCGGAGGTTGCGGCCGAAACTGCCGGGGAAATGGGCGCAATTGCCGCCCTCAGGGACTCGATTGAAACCGGTATAACCACTATATGCGGGGAAGCTGGAAACAAGGCCGGAGAGCCGGTCTTTTTCGGCCGCGACGCGGCAGGCGGCAGGCTCGCCAATACCAGTTGTTTTGCCGTGCCGGGCATCAGGGCGGAAACGGCGCTGATATCGCTTGATCTGGCCGGTGTCGCCGTTTCTTCCGGATCAGCCTGTTCCTCGGGAAAGGTGAAGAAATCCCATGTGCTGGAAGCCATGGGCGCAGATGATGAATTGGCCGCCTGCGCCTTGCGCGTCAGTGCCGGCCCGCAATCAACGGGAAGGGATGCCGAGGCATTTCTCGGTGCCTTCCGCAACATAGTGAGCCGCATCGCCGCCTGACCGCGCGATGCGATTCAGGTGATACCAACTGGCGGGAAGTTGAACCCGCAAAGGATGGAGAGAGCCAATGCCTGCTGTGCAGGAGACGGTGGATGCCGTCGCCCAACTCGACGTTGACAAATACAAATACGGCTTTGCCACCGATATTGAATCCGACAAGGCGCCCAAGGGCCTGAGCGAGGAGGTCATCGCCTTCATCTCGGCCAGGAAGGAAGAGCCGGAATGGATGCTTGAATGGAGGCTGGAAGCCTTCCGCCGCTGGCAGCAGATGACGGAGCCGACCTGGGCGCGCGTCGAATATCCGGAAATCGATTTTCAGGACATCTACTATTACGCCGCGCCGAAGAATTTCGGCGACGGGCCGAAGTCACTCGACGAGGTCGATCCAGAACTGCTGGCGACCTATGAAAAGCTCGGCATTCCGCTCAAGGAGCAGGAAATCCTGGCCGGTGTCCGCAAGCCGGGCGAGGCTTCCACGCTCGACGAGGATGGCGGCGACAATGTTTACAAGTCGGGCCGGGTTGCCGTCGATGCGGTCTTCGATTCGGTTTCCGTCGTCACCACCTTCAAGGAGGAACTGGCCAAGGCGGGTGTGATCTTCTGCTCGATTTCCGAGGCGATCCGCAATCATCCGGATCTGGTGAAGAAGTATCTCGCCTCCGTCGTGCCGGTCACCGACAACTATTATGCGACGCTGAATTCAGCGGTGTTCACCGACGGTTCGTTTGTTTACGTGCCCGAAGGCGTTCGCTGCCCGATGGAACTGTCGACCT
>JAGRLQ010000229.1 GCA_020441735.1 Nitratireductor sp. | reverse complement strand
GACATGCTGATGGTCTGTCACCATCTCGACAGCAACATTGCCGAGGACGTTGCCTTTGCCGAAAGCCGTATCCGCAAGGAGACGATTGCGGCGGAAGACATCCTCCACGACATGGGCGCGTTTTCCATCATCGCTTCGGACAGCCAGGCCATGGGCCGTGTTGGCGAAGTACTGATCCGCACCTGGCAGACCGCCGACAAGATGAAACGCCAGCGTGGCCGCCTCACCCAGGAGACCGGCGACAACGACAATTTCCGGGTCCGCCGCTACATCGCCAAATACACGATCAACCCGGCCATCGCCCATGGCATCGCTCACGAGATCGGTTCTGTGGAGGTCGGAAAGCGCGCCGATCTCTGTCTGTGGGATACGGCGTTCTTTGGTGTCAAACCGGCCATGGTGCTGATCGGCGGCACCATTGTGGCTGCCCCCATGGGCGACCCGAACGCCTCGATCCCCACGCCTCAGCCCGTCCATTACCGCTACATGTTTGGCGCCTATGGCAAGAGCGTCACCAACAGCGCCGTAACCTTCGTCTCGAAGGCCGCCATTGAGGATGGCATTGCCGCAAGGCTCGGCGTCGAAAAGCAGTTGCTAGCCGTCGAAAACACCAGGAAGATCGGCAAGAAGGATCTGGTCCTCAACGATGCCACGCCCGAAATCGAGGTCGATCCCGAAACCTATGAAGTGCGCGCCGACGGCGAATTGCTGACCTGCGAACCGGCGGAAGTGGTTCCCATGGCGCAAAGGTACTTTCTGTTTTGATCCCTGTCTGCACCGCTATCCATCCGCATGCCCACGATCCCGCCGATACCATCACGCTGGATGAAACGGCGCGGCACCGCCGCCGGGTGAAGCTGGTGTCCGATGGTGGTATCGAGTTCCTGCTGGATCTGCCGCAGGCGCGTTTGCTGCGCCATGGCGAAGGGCTGGTGCTGGAGGACGGGCGTGTCATCGAGGTGTGCGCCAAACCGGAAAAGCTGATGGATGTGCGGGGCAGGGACGGGCAGCACCTGCTGGCGCTTGCCTGGCAGATCGGCAACCGTCACTTGGCCGCGCAAATCGAGGAAGATCGTATCCTGATCCGCCACGACCACGTCATTCGCGACATGCTGATCGGCCTGGGTGCCACGGTTAGCGATATCGAAGCGCCTTTCGATCCCGAGGGCGGCGCCTACGGCGATACCCATCATACGCATCACCATCATCATGACTGAAACCGCCGCCCTGCTTCGCCTGATGTCCTGGCTGTCGCCGGTTTTTCCGACGGGCGGGTTTGCCTATTCTGCCGGGCTGGAACAGGCGGTGGCCGAGGGTCTTGTCGGCAATGCCGATGATCTTTCCGAATGGGTCTCCACGCAATTTGCCCATGGCAGCCTGTGGAACGATGCGCTGTTCTTCGCCGAAGCCCATCGCTGCGGAGCGAATGGAGACTCGATTGATGAATTGGCAGAGCATGCAATTGCCATGGTCACGGCGCGCCAGCGCCTGACAGAAACGAAAGAGCAGGGGACGAGCTTCCTCAAAGCCGCCGCCCACTGGATCGAGGCGGAAAAGCTACCGCCACGCGAAACGCCGCTGCCGGTTGCTGTGGGATACTCGGCGGGGCTTGAAGCTATCCCGCTCGAACAGGCGCTTTCCGCCTACCTGCACGCTTTCGCTTCCAGCCAGCTTCAATGCGCCATCCGGCTTTCCGTCACCGGTCAGGAGGGTGCTGCAAAGGTTCTGGCTGCTCTGGAGCCCGTCATTGCGGCAACGGCGGCAAGAGCAGTTGCTTCCAGCCTGGAAGACCTTGGCACTTCCGCTTTTCTCGCCGACATTGCGGCCATGAGGCATGAGACCTTGCAACCAAGGCTTTTCAAGTCATGAGCAGCAACGGCCCCCTTCGCATTGGTATTGGCGGTCCGGTGGGCAGTGGAAAGACCACGCTGACAGCCAGCCTCTGCAAGGCAATGCGCGATGAGTTTTCCATCGGCGTCATCACCAACGACATCTACACAAGGGAGGATGCCGACGCTTTGGTTCACATGCAGGCACTGCCCTCGGACCGGATCATGGGCGTCGAAACCGGCGGTTGCCCCCATACAGCGATTCGCGAGGACGCCTCGATCAACCTTCGCGCCATCGATGAACTCAACGGGAAACACCCGGACCTCGACGTGATCTTCATCGAGTCGGGCGGCGACAATCTCGCCGCGACCT
>JAGRLQ010000228.1 GCA_020441735.1 Nitratireductor sp. | reverse complement strand
AACCGCATCCAGTAGCCGCCATGGACGAATACGGCGAGGCCCCGGGGTTCGGTTTCAGGATAAAACAGATCGAGCCGGTTTCGCTCGCCCTTGCCATAGGCAACATCCAGCACCGCCCGGTCCTGCTTCAACAGTGTCTTGCGGAATTTCGCGGCATTCTTCGGCCAGTTCCTGATGAACCTGTCAGCACCGGGAATGTGATCCGCATTGGCATAGGCATCATCCCAGTCGGCAATCGGAAAGAACTGCATGGATCAGGCCCTCAGTAATACAGGGAAACGGCATGCTTTGCTTCTGCAAAGAACAGCCAGCGCTCGGCAAACAGGCCCGCCATCATGCAGACAAAGGCAATCAGGAACAAGATGGCAGCCTGACCGGCGCCCATCGCGACGAAACTCAGCGTCAGCGGAAAAGCCATGCCGAGGAACAGCGCGATAATGCGCAGTTTCTTCGCATGCTTGCGACCGATCTGATGCACCATCTCGCGGGTAAGGTAGTTCTCGCCGGAATGAGGCCGTTCGAGGAGGCGCACCTTGCCCAGACTGCCCAGCCCGGTCGCAGTCCCGGTGTCGGAGCCGGTTGCCGAAAAGCCTGTTCCGTCAGCCCGGTTCCACCAGACGAGCTTGGCCACCCAGGCAATCACCAGTGCCGCCGCCGTCCAAAGCGCTACCGGAATACCCAGCAGAACGTCTGCCGTACCAATCCCCGCAGTCAGCAACATTCCGGAAGCCAGAGCAAAGGCCAGATAGCAGACCGGTGTCCACATGCTGTGCCAGTTCGGCACGGTCTTGAGCTGACCGTAGATCATGGCGGTGGCAAATACCGTGGCAGCAGCAAAGAGCGATAAGACAAGTCCAAGCCACGCCATCCGTTCGCCTGTCACCATCCAGACCAGTGCGTAGAGGCCGAACAGCACCAGTGTCGCGATGGCCAGCACACCCTCACGCGAAAGCCAGGAAGACCGCCATTGCGACAGGGCGCGCCATGCCCGCTCCGGATGTCCAAGATGGAAAGTCGAGGACATCAGCCCGGCGACCGTCAGCCCGCCTGCAAGTAGCGAAATCAGGAATGCCGCCAGCGGACCGGTGGGCATCGGCCAGCCGAGCCCCAGCAGGAAGATCATTCCAAGCCCCGCACCGGACATGACGGTAAAGAAGATGACGGATATGGCGGGATGCATACTTTATCCAAGCCTCTCAAGCGCCCGGTCGATCCAGCCGAGCAGGCCTTCATTCGCCTTTGGAGCGATGGCGGGCGCCAGCATGCCCTCTGCCTCGGGCCGCGTCTTCGGCCTTGGCGGCAGATATTTGTTGACCGGCTGCGTTTCCATTTCCGGCATAAGGTCCATACCGCCTCGCTCGGCGGTCATCCTCGAGACATTGGAATCGGGATCGGCAAAGTCGCCGAAATGGCGGGCATTGGCCGGGCAAGTACGGACACAGGCAGGCGTGCGGTCCACCTCCGGCAGGTTCTCATTGTAGATACGGTCGACGCACAAGGTGCATTTCTTCATGACGTTTTCGGCCGGGTCCATCTCCCGCGCCCCATAGGGACACGCCCAGGCACACAGACCGCAGCCGATGCACTTGTCTTCCTCGACCAGCACGATGCCGTCATCAGCCCGCTTGTAGCTGGCCCCTGTCGGGCAAACGGTGACGCAGGGCGCCTGCTCGCAATGAAGGCAGGATTTCGGGAAGTGGACGATCTGTGCTGGTGCATCTTCCGGCGTGATCTCGAACGTGTGAATGCGGTTGAGCCAGGCACCGGTAGGGTTGTCACCCCAGGCATCCGTATCGGCGAGCGGCGCACCATAGCCGCCGGTGTTCCATTCCTTGCAGTTGACCACACAGGCATGGCACCCGACGCAGACGTCGAGATCGATGACAAGACCGAGCTTCTTGCCGGTGGTTTGCGGAAGGCTGGTCATCGCGCAGCATTTCCCTCGGCAACGGATGGCGGGCTGGCGATGTCCTTCATGGCAAGCAGGATCGCGGCGATGATCATGAAGACGCCCGAAAGCCGGTTGGCCCATGCATGAAACCGCCCGCCAAGCGTGGCCGTCAGCTTTTCGGCTGCGGCACCCATCAACAGCAGAATGGCACCGTCAATGATGAGATAGGTCGCCCCCAGTATGAGGATCTGCCGGGTAAGCGGCAAGGCGGGATCGATGAATTGCGGAAACAGGGCTGCGAAAAACACCACCGCATAGGGGTTGGCCGCCGAGGTGATGAAACCCTGACGGAAAAGGTGACCTTTTCTTGCCGGCGCAGAGGTCTTCGACGAGCCGGAGCGGATCGCGCGAATGCCGATCCACACCAGATAGGCCACGCCGAACCACTTGATGACGAAGAAGAAGCTTGCCGACAGATGGATAAGCCCGGCAAGGCCGAAGCCGGCAATGGCGATCTGCAACGAGTTGGCGCTCAAATCGCCTGCCATGGTGGGCAGCGCGTTGCGCACGTCATAGCGCATGGAATGGGCAATGAAGAGCAACTGGCTCGGCCCCGGAGGATGGACGAAGAAAACAAATACCGTTGCAAGATAGGCGAGATAGATTTCGAGGGTCATTTCGTCCACTCCTTGCCGTATTCGAGATCCTCGCCATTGCGCGCCACCGGGTTCTGCTGGGTATCGAACCGGGGCAGGCTGACCGCCTCGCCGGGCTCGGCCTTCTCGACCCGCACCCTGAGATCGAACCAAGCTGCCTGCCCGGTGATCGGATCGGAATTTGCCCAGCGGTAACCGTCACCCTTCGGCGGCAGCAATTCGTTGATGATGTGATTGAGCAGAAAGCCTTTCGTCGCCTCCGGCGCGCCTGGCGACAGGGTCCACGCACCCTTGCGCTTGCCGATGGCATTCCACGTCCACAGCGTCTTTTCGTTGACCGCGCGCATCGGCGCCACCGGCACCTTGATGCGGCCATGGGCGGATATGATCCAGGCCCAATCGCCCTGCTTGAGGTCCAGTTCGTCGCAGATCGCCTGCGGCACATACATCGGGTTCGAGCCGTGTATCTGGCGCAGCCAGGCGTTCTGCGATCCCCATGAATGGTACATCGCTGCCGGCCGTTGGGTCAGCGCGTGATAGGGATATTCGGCCTCATTGATCGCTGTTCCCTCAAAGGGCGGATACCAGTCCGGGAGCGGATCAAAACAGTCAAGAATGCGCTGGCGATGGCTTTCCGGTGGAACCGGCGTCGCCTTGCCCTCGGCGCAGAGCTGGAACTTCCGCAACGGCTCCAGATAGAGCTGGAAGACATTTTCAACCGGCGCGTCCTGCAGGCCCATCTCGACGGCCCAGTCCTGCCAGGCCTTGTTGGCATGCTTGAAATAGAGCGCCTCGGCAGGAACATGGGTTTCGGAAAACCCGC
>JAGRLQ010000227.1 GCA_020441735.1 Nitratireductor sp. | reverse complement strand
GCATTCATCACAGATGAAGACGGTCGGGCCGGCAATCAGTTTGCGGACCTCGTGCTGGCTCTTGCCGCAAAAGGAGCGATACAGGGTGTTCTTGGAGTCACCGCCGCCGCTGTTGCCGCCACTGGAGATCTTGCTCATGCTACTTCCTCAAAATTCGCGGCTCCATGCGCCGCCAGACATTTTTCGACAAGTTTGCCCCTGATTGTCACCACATCGTCATCTGCAACAGTCAATCACCTGTTACCGGTTGAGGCAATACGGCCAAGGTGATTCTCCAAGTCTATCCGCGAAAACGTGACGATAGCCTTAATTTCCACATCAATTGGGCCTTGCACCGCGTTATTTTGCCACTTCGCCACGGCGCCATCCTGCGTCACAAACGCCATGCCGGCAGGATTTACCCCCACCGGCAATGTCTGATTCTGCAGCAGGATGAGGGCTGACTGCCGGATCAGGCGTCCTCGCCCACTTCCCGCTTGTCGATGACCTGATCGATCAAACCCCATTCCTTCGCCTCATCGGCGGTCATGAAATGGTCGCGGTCGAGCGTCTGTTCAACCGTCTCGTAGTCCTGCCCGGTATGTTGAACGTAGACCTCGTTCAGCCGTCGCTTCATCTTGATGATATCCTGGGCATGGCGCTCGATGTCGGAAGCCTGGCCCTGAAACCCGCCGGAAGGCTGGTGCACCATGATGCGGGCATTGGGAAGCGCGAACCGCATGTCTTTTTCGCCGCCGGCCAGCAGCAGCGACCCCATCGAAGCCGCCTGCCCGATGCACAGCGTGGAAATGGCTGGACGAATGAACTGCATCGTGTCGTAGATTGCCATGCCGGAGGTCACGACCCCGCCGGGCGAATTGATGTAGAGATTGATTTCCTTTTTCGGGTTCTCGGCTTCCAGATACAGGAGCTGGGCGCAGACCAGCGTCGCCATTCCGTCTTCGATCGGGCCGGTGATGAAAATCACCCGCTCCTTGAGAAGCCTGGAGAAGATATCGTAGGCGCGCTCGCCACGGTTTGACTGTTCCACCACCATGGGAACCAGATTCATGGCGAGATCTACCGGATCTTTCATCAAAATATTCCTTGTATTGCTTGTGCGGCTGACTGCGATTCACCGCTACTAGACATAGGACAGGCAAACGAAGCGTTAAAGAGGCCCGCGCGCGATTTGGAGTAACTGTGATATTCGTTGCGGGCCCAAAGAAAAACCCGCCAGATCGGCGGGTCATTCATGGTTTCGCGACAGGAAGAGGATGCCTTACGCCTCTTCCTCCTCCTTCATCAGATCCTCGGCGCTTACCGCCTTGTCGGTCACGTTGGCCTGCGCCAGAATGTGGTCGATGACCTTTTCCTCGAACAGCGGCGCCCGCAGGCCGGCCACTGCATCGGGATTTTCGCGGAAATAGTCGAACACCTGCTGTTCCTGACCGGGATACTGGCGTACCTGATCATAGATCGCACGCTGCATTTCCTCCTCGGTAACCTCGACCTTGGCCTCTTCGCCGATCTGGGCCAGGGCCAGGCCGAGACGGACACGACGTTCGGCGAGTTTCTGATACTCGGCGCGCGCTTCCTCCTCGGTCGTTTCCTCGTCCTCGAAGCTCTTGCCGGCACGTTCCATCTCACCGGTCATCTGTGACCAGATATTGTCGAATTCAGCCTGCACCATGCGCTGCGGCAGTTCCATCTTGGTCATCTCGTCCATCTGGTCGAGTACCTGGCGCTTGATCTTCGCGCGGGTAAATGAGCCGTTGCGGGCCTCGATCTGGCTTTTGACCGCTTCACGCAGCTTGTCGGCGCTTTCAACACCGAGCTGTTTGGCAAGATCATCGTTGATTTCGATCTTCTCGGGCTTTTCGACGGCTTTCACCTTGACGTCGAACTCGGCTTCCTTGCCGGCAAGGTCAGTAGCCTGATACTCATCCGGGAACTTGATCTTCAGCGTCTTCTCGTCGCCTGCCTTCACACCGACAAGCTGGTCCTCAAAACCCGGAATGAAACGGCCGGAACCAAGCACCAGACGGGCATCTTCTTCCGCGCCGCCTTCAAAGGGTTCGCCGTCAAGCTTGCCGACATAATCCATGACAACGCGGTCGCCATCGGCCGCCTTGCCCTTCTTCTCCGAATAGGTCCGTGCGCTTTCGGCAATCCTCTCGACCTGCTCCTCGACTTCCTTGTCGCTTGCCTCGGCAACCGGGCGCTCGACCTTCAGTTTCGACAGGTCGGGAACGGTGATCTCGGGCATTACCTCATAGGCAAGCTTGAATTCGAAGTCCTGATTGCCGGCCAGGATTTCCTCGGCAGCCTTCTCGTCCTCGGTCATCGAGATTTCCGGCTGCTGAGCGGCCTTCTCGTTGCGCTCCTTGAGCACTTCGCCGGAACGCTTGGAAACGATGTCGTTGACGATCTCGGCCATCAACTGCCTGCCATACAGCTTCCTGATATGGGAAAGCGGAACCTTGCCCTGGCGAAAGCCGTTGATCTTGACTTTGCCCTTCATGTCTTCGAGGCGTTCGGCCAGCTTTCCGGCAAGATCGTCCTTCGGCACGACAATCGTCAGTTCGCGCTCGAGACCTTTATTGAGTGTTTCCGTCACCTGCATGGTTCCAACCATCATCCTGTGTTGCATTCGCGGGGCTCGCGAAAAGAAGTCCGGACCGTCCGGGTTTTTCCGCTTACTGCCTCGTTTTGGTGCGGGTAGAGAGACTTGAACTCCCACGCCTTTCGGCACCAGAACCTAAATCTGGCGTGTCTACCA
>JAGRLQ010000226.1 GCA_020441735.1 Nitratireductor sp. | reverse complement strand
CATCAACTATCACGAGGCGGATTTCGCCGAGGTCATCCGGGAGAGCGGAGAAGCGATGGACGTTGTCCTCGATATTGTCGGCGGAGACTATTTCGAGCAGAATTTGCGGTGTATGGGCACCCATGGCCGCATGATCGTCATCGCCATCAAGGGCGGAAGGTATGGCAAGATCGATCTGGGCCGACTGTTGATGCGCAATCTCAGTGTGCAGGGGTCGACTTTGCGCTCGAAGCCTGTTGCCGAGAAAGCCGCCCTGGTAAGCGCTGTACAGCAGAGGGTGTGGCCGATGATCGCCGATGGTTCCTACAGGATTATTGTCGACAGCGTGTATCCTGCCTCGAAAGCCGCTGAAGCCCATCGCCATATGGAATCCGGCAGGCATATGGGCAAGATTGTTCTGAACTGGGACTGAAACCGGTGACGCAAGAAAAGCAATCTTCAAGTTCGGGGGCTCCGCTCGCAAGCCTGTTTGCTTCAGCTGTCTACGATGTCGCGCTGGACAAGCTTGCAGCTTCGACGGTCGATCATGCGAAAACCATTCTGATTGATGCGCTGGCCTGCGTGTATGCCGCGCCTGCTTCCCTTGAGGATCAGGCGATTGCCGTTGCAGGCGAACAACCCCTGCCGGGCTCCGGCGGCGCCACCCTCATTGCCAGCGGCCGCAATGCCGAACCGGCAACGGCAGCGCTGGTGAACGGTGCTATGCTGCGCTCGCGCGATCTCATGGATGTCTGTGCGGGAAGGGATGTCAGTCACCCGAGTGAAATCATTCCGTCTGCGCTTGCTGCAGCCGAGGTTGCTGGCGCCAGTGGCCGGGAATTGCTGGAGGCGATGGTGGCGGGCTTGTGCCTGCATGTCACGCTGGCACGTGAAATGCCTGTTCATCCTTACGGCTTCCATCACACCGGGCATGCCGCAATCGTGGCGCCGCTGGTGATCTCGCGTTTGCTGCGCCTGTCCAGGGAGCAGGCGGCATCAGTTCTTAACCTGACGGCCGGGAGCCTGCTGGTTCCCGAAGGCTTCAGCCGGGGACAGGTGACGAATCTCAAGACCTATGCCTATGGCCTGCAGGCGAAGAACGCTTTCACCGCAGTGCGCCAGAGCCGGGCCGGACTTTGCGGATCGCAACAGCTACTCGATGAAATGGCCGGCCTCTGGTCGAAGTTCAGCGGCGCACCGTTCAATCATGGTGCGCTCGCCGATGGACTGAAGCCCGATCTCGTTGAGCAGATATGGCTCAAGCGGTTTCCGGCGCAATATGCCTTGCAGCCGCTGATATCGGCTGCCTGCAAGCTGCATGAGCCGGGTATTGCCGAACGCATTTCAAACGTTCAGGTCTTTGCAAGCCGGCGAACGGTCGAGCGCTGTGCGGATTCTGCTAAATATGCACCGAAAAATGCCGAGGCGGCTGATCACAGCCTGCCGTTCTGCATCTGCGCGGCGCTGGTGGACGGCAGCTTTTCCGGCGAGACCCTGGACAAGTGCCGCTGGCAGGATGCGGAAATTGCCGGGTTGATGGGGAAACTGAGCGCTGAGGCAGTCAGCAACGATGCCGGCTATGCGGTCGGACCGCAGAAGCTTGTACTGCAGATGAAAGATGGAACGGAGACTTCCGTTGCAGCCGAATACCCGCCGGATGGTAACAACTGGCGGGATGTCGCTGTCGGAAAACTCCGGTGTCATGCGCAGGGAAGGATGGATGCCGACGCTGCAATATCCTGCATCAATGACATTGAGGACGGGCCGGCACGGAACCTTTTTTCGATTTTCCAAACGCATTCCTGATGCAGTTTTTCACTGTATTGCTTCCGGCTCTACAGCCCACCGTTTTCCTTCAGGAATGCTACGATTTTGCCGACGCCATCGCCATGCATCAGGTCGGTCATCAGGAACGGCTTGTTGCTGCGGGCTGCTGCTGCGTCGCTCGCCATCCGCTCCAGATCGACGCCCACATAGGGCGCCAGATCGGTCTTGTTTATCAGCAGCAGATCGGATCTGGTTATCGCCGGGCCGCCCTTGCGGGGAATGTCGCCGCCCTGGCACACGGAGATCACATAGAGAGTTAAGTCGGCGAGATCGGGCGAGAAGGTGGCCGCCAGGTTGTCGCCGCCGGACTCGATGAAGATGACGTCGAGATCGTTGTG
>JAGRLQ010000225.1 GCA_020441735.1 Nitratireductor sp. | reverse complement strand
CGAAATAGAAATCGATGATGCCGGAGAGTTCACCCTTCAGGAAAAAGACATTGTCGGTGAACAGATCCGCATGAATGACCCCAACCGGCAGGTCGCGGCGCCATTCGGCTTCCAGAAAATCGAGCTCTGCCGAGATCAGACCAGCAAGGCCCTGTTGAACCTCGTCTGCACGGGTTTGCGACCGTTCAAACAGCGGGCGCCAGTCTTCGAGCGTCAACCCGTTGCGCCGGGTGAGATCGAAACCCTCTCCTGCCAAGTGCATTTGCGCCAGCGCTTCGCCAACCTGGTGGCAATGAACGGGCTGCGGACGGCGAACCTCGAACCCGTCGAGATAGCTGATGATGGCAGCGGGCCGCCCTGCCAGCTCGCCCAGGGCCTCGCCATTCTTCATCCGGATCGGCAAGGGGCAATTGATGCCCCTTTGCGACAGATGCTCCATCAGGCCGAGGAAAAACGGCAGATCGGCAGGATCGACGCGCTTCTCATAGAGCGTCAGAATGAAACTGCCGCCATCGGTGGTCAGCAGATAGTTCGAGTTTTCTACGCCGCCTGCAATGCCCTTCAAGGCATGCAATTCGCCGATGTCATATTGTGCCAGATGGGCGGATATCTGCTCGTCGCTGACTTCAGTATAGACGGCCAAACTATTCTCCGTTCACAAAAGCCATGTCGCCGGCGCTCAGTTCAGCGTCCCTCAGATCGCGGGCAACAGGAAACTCCTCGTCTTCGCGGACGGTTTCAGCGAGTTCAACCTTTGTCGGCCAGCGCTCTCGGAATGCCTCGATGATGCCGTTGACCAGGATTTCCGGCGCGGAAGCTCCCGCCGACAATCCGATGACCCGCGCACTCTCCAATTCGCCCCAGGGAATCTCGTGGGCGCCCTGAACCAGCAATGCCTTTTTCGCGCCCGCATTGCGCGCGACCTCTACCAGACGCATGGAATTCGACGAGTTCGGCGCGCCGACGATCAGAAAATAATCTGCGCCAGATGCAGCCAGTTTGACCGCTTCCTGGCGGTTGGTCGTGGCATAGCAGATGGATTCGGCTGCCGGGTCCGCCAGTGCCGGAAAACGTTCTTTCAGCGCCCGCAGGATCGCTGCCGTGTCCTCCACCGACAAGGTGGTCTGTGTGACGTAGCCGAGCTTGCCGGGATCGGCAGGCAGGTAGCCTGCGGCATCTTCCACCGATTCAATCAACGTCATGTCACCAGCAGAAACCTGGCCCTTGGTGCCGATTACCTCGGGATGGCCGGCATGGCCGATCAGCAGTACATGGCGGCCATTGCGGATGTGACGCAGCGCCTGTTTGTGCACCTTGGAAACGAGCGGACAGGTAGCATCGAGATAAAGCAGATTGCGGCTTTCGGCATCGGCGGGAACGGACTTCGGAACGCCATGGGCAGAAAAGATCACCGGTTGGGAAGTGGGCGGAATCTGGTCCAATTCCTTGACGAACACCGCTCCCTTGGCTTCGAGACCTTCGACCACATAGCGATTGTGGACGATCTCGTGGCGGACATAGACCGGTGGGCCGTATTTCTTCAGTGCCAGCACGACCATCTGGATGGCGCGGTCGACACCGGCGCAAAAGCCCCTTGGCCCGCAAAGCCGCAATACGCGCTCGCCTGCCCTGCCGGATTCCAGACCATTTCCCGCGCCATTTCCGCTTCCGGCACTCATCAGCGCACCGTCTTCCTTTCGCTCACCATGCGTGCGTACAGGAAACGGCCGCCAACGCCAAGCAGGGCAAGCGCAAGCCCGAACCAGGTAATCGCATATTGCAGATGGTTGTTGGGAAGGTCGATCATGGTGACGCCGCCGACCGGCAGACCGCCGGGATTGGGCTCGTCATCGGCATCGACGAACATCCGGACGACCTTGCCGGGCATATTGAAGCCCGCCCGGGCCGACATGCCTGCAAGGTCTTTCCAGTAGTAGACGTTTTTTTCCGGATCATTGTCGGGCACGACCGATGACGGTTTTTCGCCGGGTGCAGTACGGGCAAGACCGGTGATCTCCACTTCACCAGCTATCTGCCCTTCGCTGCGGGTCGCAACATCCTTGCGGTCATAGGGAACAAAACCGCGATTGACGAAGACGATGCCGGAGCCGTCCGCCAGTTCCAGTGGCGTATAGACATACCAGCCGGAAGCCCCCTTGTGGGTGGCAAAGAAATGCTGCTCACCATCATGCAGGAACCGGCCTTCCAGATGAACCGGGATGTATTCGATGTCGCCACCATCCTCCAGCATGGCCACAGCTTCGCCGAGTGGCCGCGGTTCGGCGGAAATGCGCGCCTCGATGGTCGCCAGCAGACCCTCTTTCCAGTAGAGCCGCTGAACCTGCCAGGAGCCCAGCGCGCAAAGCACGGCAAGGCCTGCAAGTACCGCCAGCAGAATAACCAGTGTGGGCCTGCTCATCGGCTATGTATCCGAATTGTCCAACTGCCCTTCGGCCGCCTTGGTCTTGTATTGCGAGGCAATCATGATGCCCTTCATGGCACGCAGGAAGTAGATCGACAGCGCGAAGGTGACCGGAAGCCAGATGATGACATGCAGCCAGACCGGCGGATGGAACAGGGTCTCGAAGGCAAGTGCCAGACCCGCCACAATGCCGCCAAGCAGCAGGATCACCAGCACGGCGGGGCCGTCGCCCTCCTCGGCAAAGGACATGTCGAGACCGCAAATCGCGCAGCGGTCGACCGGCCGCAGCAAAGACTTGTAAAGGCGCCCCTCACCACAGCGCGGGCAGCGGCCCGCCATGCCGACTGCCATCACGGACTGTTCGGGATAGTGGGCCTGATCTTCAACGGGTTTGGTCTTTTTCGCCATTAATGCTGTCTTTCTTCAAACAGAATTGAAAACGGGCGACCCGGTTCTCCCCAAGCCGCCCGCTCTTGAAAGCAGTCTTGCCGGATCAGTGGGCGATGGTGGCGCCCCACGAACCCCACAGATAGATGGCAAAGAACAGGAACAGCCACACAACGTCAACGAAGTGCCAGTACCAGGCAGCAGCCTCGAAACCGAAATGCTGCTGCGGGCTGAAGTGACCGGCCATGGCGCGGATGAGGCAGACGATCAGGAAGATCGTTCCTACCAGCACGTGGAAACCGTGGAAACCGGTCGCCATGAAGAAGGTGGAGCCATAGATCGAGTCCTTGAAGGCGAACGGCGCATGGGCGTACTCATAGCCCTGGACATAAGAGAACAGGATGCCGAGTGCCACGGTCAGGGCCAGCATCAGCTTCAGCATGCCGCGCTCGTTGTGGAGCAGTGCATGGTGCGCCCAGGTCACGGTGGTACCGGAGAGCAGCAAAATAATGGTGTTGAACAGCGGCAGGTGCAGCGGGTCGAGCACCTCGATACCCTGCGGTGGCCAGACGCCGCCGGTAAACTCGCTACGCGCCACCTGCTGTGCCTCGCCGGCATAAATACTGGCATCGAAGAATGCCCAGAACCAGGCAACAAAGAACATCACTTCCGAAGCGATGAACAACAGCATTCCGTAGCGCAGATGCATGGAGACGACGCGGGTGTGGTGACCGGAATGGGCTTCCTTCACCGTGTCGCTCCACCAGGCGAACATGGTGTAGAGCACAATCAGAAGGCCGACGAACAACAGCCAGGGATTGGCAATGTCCATGCTGCCAATGGAGAATTCGCGTCCGTCGATCCAGCGCATGTAGGCCACGCCGCCGATTGCCGTCAGCAGTCCGCCGATAGCGCCGATCAGCGGCCATGGGCTCGGATCGATGATGTGATAATCGTGATTTACGTTATGCGTGTCAGCCATGTTCAGCTCCCATAATCCCCCTGCGTCTTACCGCAGGCATTCTCAATTTCAAAGTCTGTTTTCCGGTTCCCCGCTGGTTTTGCCATCCCCGGGTTTCTTGAGGACGGCAAGCGGTTTTTCCTCAGCTTCCTGCTCAAAAAAGGTGTAGGAAAGCGTGATTGTGTGGATGTTCGCGGTTTCCTGCGTATCCGCCATGTCGGGGTCGACAAAGAACACCACCGGCATGATCAGTTCCTCGCCGGGCTGCAGCGTGGTTTCGGTGAAACAGAAACACTCGATCTTGTTGAAATAGGCGCCAGCCGATTGCGGCGTGACGTTGAAGGTGGCCGTGCCGGTCATCGGCTTGTTGCCGAGGTTCCTGGCGCGATAGGCGATCTGACGGGTTTCCCCCAGCTTTAGCGTTACATCGCGTTGAACCGGGGCGAAATCCCAGTTGAAGCCCTTTTCGATGTTGGCATCGAAACGCACTTTCACCTCGCGGTCGATAATGCGGATGCCTTCGGAATTGACCGCCACCTGGGTCGTGCCGGCATAGCCCGTTACCCGGCAGAACATGTCGTAGAGGGGGACGGCGGCGTAGGCCATGCCCACCATGCCGGCAACCGCTGACACGCAGGCAACCGCAATCCGGCGGTTGGCGCGTTGCGACCGGTCATCTTTCGGAGTGTGGTTTTCCGGCGTGGGCATCACAAGGTCGGCCTTACCACGGCGTTGACGCCAAGTTTCGACCATGTCGCCACATAGAGAAGGATGACGAAAGCGCCGAGCGCAAGCGCGATGGCGACATTGCGCGCACGCTGCGCCTTGCGGCGTTTGAGTTCCATTTCGCCGTCATCGGCAAGTTGCTGGGGTTTCGTCATGGTCTGCCCCTAACCCAGCAATGCGGCCAGCCCCGGCAGGGCGGCTTCCAGGATCAGCGTACCAAACAGCACGAACAGATAGACGATGGAAAAGGCAAACAACCGTTTGGCCGGAACCATTGCCTTGTCATCGGAAGGCATCTTCCAGCAGCGGAAGGCAAACCAGACAAAGGCCGCACCCGCAGCACCGGAAACAATGCCATAGGCAAGGCCCGCAAACCCCATCAGATAAGGCAGCACGCCGACAGGTGCGAGCAGCAGCGCGTAGGCAAAAATCTGGTTCTGGGTCGAGCGGTTACCCACCACATTGGGCATCATCGGCACGCCGACCTTCTCATAGTCGCCGGACTTGAACAAAGCGAGCGCCCAGAAGTGCGGCGGCGTCCAGATGAAGATGATGGCAAACAGCGCAAGGCTTTCCAGCGATACCGTGTTGGTAACCGCCGCCCAGCCGATAATCGGCGGGAAAGCGCCGGCAGCACCGCCGATGACGATGTTCTGCGGTGTCGAGCGCTTCAGCCACATGGAATAGATGACAGCGTAGAAGAAAATCGTGAAGGCCAGCAGGCCTGCCGACAGCCAGTTGACCAGCACGCCGAGCACGAAAACGGAAAAGAAGGACAAGGTCAGGCCGAAGGCAAGCGCCTCCTGCCGGCTGACGCGGCCCGAGGGAATGGGGCGGTTTGCCGTGCGCGTCATCACCGCGTCGATATCGGAATCGAACCACATGTTGAGCGCACCGGATGCACCGGCGCCAATGGCGATGCAGAGGATGGCGATCAGCGCCAGTACCGGATGCAGTTCGCCCGGGGCAATCACCAGGCCGGAAATGGCGGTAAACACAACGAGCTGCATGACACGCGGCTTCAAAAGCTCGAAATAGTCCGACGGCATGGCAGTCGATACCGCCACCGCGCCTGAACTTTCGCCTCTCTCAAACATTTCCGCCATTGCCGTTTACTGACTAGCCCTTCGCAAATGTGCCAACCGCCGGGGCAGAACCCCGGCGGCGTTGTCTTTTTCTGCCTTACTTGATCTTGGGCAGGGTTTCCCACTGGTGATGCGGCGGCGGCGAAGGCAGCTGCCATTCCAGCGTGGTCGCACCTTCACCCCACGGGTTGTCACCGGCAAGGCGTTTCTTCTGGAAGGCCTCGATGATGCCCCACAGGAAGATCAGCACCGCAAAGCCGGAGATGTAGGAGCCCCAGGAGGAGACGGCATTCCAGCCGGCGAAAGCATCGGGATAATCGATGTAGCGGCGCGGCATGCCGGCAAGACCCAGGAAGTGCTGCGGGAAGAACACCAGGTTCACCCCGATGAAGGTCAGCCAGAAATGGGTCTTGGCGATGAAGGAGTTGTACATGTAGCCGGTCATCTTCGGGAACCAGTAATACCAGGCGGCAAACATGGCGAAGACGGCGCCCAGCGACA
>JAGRLQ010000224.1 GCA_020441735.1 Nitratireductor sp. | reverse complement strand
TCTCGACCATGAAGGTCGAGCGGCCTCGCGCCAGATCGTCTGCCGCGCCAACGCGGGAAAACAGCCGGTCGACAACGCCGATGCGGGCTGACTTCGCCGGAACGAAGGAACCCATCTGGGCAAGGATCGCAATCAGCGCGTTCTGGCGCAGAAAGGTCGACTTGCCGCCCATGTTGGGGCCGGTCAGAAGCCAGATCTTTCCTGCCTGCTGTTCTTTGCCTTCCGTTACCTCTTCGGCACCGATGTTGCAGTCATTCGCAATGAAGGCCTGGCTGGCATCCTTCCTCAGCACCTGTTCGACCACCGGATGCCGGCCGCCCTCAACCTCGAAAACCGTTGAGCCGTCGAGCGCCGGTCGGCAGTAATGCTCTTCCAGGGACAGGCGGGCGAGTGCGATGGCAACATCCAGCCGGCTGACGGCGCGGGCCATTGCCTGAAGAGTGGCAGCTTCCGCAACGGTGGCAGCCGCCATCTCCTCGAACAGATGCAGCTCGATTTCCAGAATGCGGCCCGCCGCGTTGGCGATGCGGGTTTCGAGCCCCGCAAGCTCCGTGGTGGTGAACCGCATGGCATTGGCCATCGTCTGGCGGTGGATGAACTCGCCCTGGCGGGAAGGATCCTGAAGGGCCGTTGCGTTCTGGGCTGTCACCTCGATGTAATAGCCGAGCACGTTGTTGTGGCGGATCTTCAGCGACTTGACGCCGGTTTCCTCGCTGTAGCGCAATTGCAGTTCGGCGATGACACGGCGGGAATCGTCACGCAGCTTGCGCAACTCGTCGATTTCCCCGTTTGCGCCGGGGCGGACGAAGCCGCCATCGCGCTTGAGAAGCGGCAGTTCATCGTCGAGGGTTGCTGACAGCAACGGTTTGAGACCTTCAGGCTGTGTACTGAGGGTTTCGGCAATTCCGGCAAGCTCGGCGGGCAGCGGGTCGCGCAGGGAGGCCAGAGCTGCCGCCAGCTCTTCGGCAGACTCCAGCCCCGCACGGATAGCCTCCAGATCGCGCGGGCCACCACGGTTGAGCGACAGGCGCGATAATGCCCTCGGCAGGTCGGGACAGGTTTTCAGAACGCCGGAAAGCTCATGGGCAAGACCCTGCTCGTCGCGCATGAACTCCACCGAATCAAGCCGGTTTGCAATGCGCTGCGGATCGACCAGCGGGTTCATCATGCGCTCGAACAGGAGCCGCGCGCCGCCGCCGGTCAGCGTGCGGTCGATGGCCGAAAGAAGGCTGCCCTTCTTGTTGCCGGAAAGCGTTCGGGCAAGTTCGAGATTGGCCCGCGTGGCGGCATCGATGAACATCGTGCCCGAGGCGCTTTCGCGCAGCGGCGGGGAAAGAGCTGGCCGCTCGCCGATCTGGGTGCGTTCCACATAGGCCAGAACCGCGCCGCAGGCAGTGGTCTCCGCACGGGAGAATTCGCCAAAACCGTCGATGGATTTGACGGCAAAAGTGTCCGCAATGCGCTTTGCCGCTGTCTGGCTGTCGAAGAGGTGGACAGGCTGGGGCGCCAGTGCTGCGCCGCTTTCGGCCAGTATCTGCAGAATGGCTTCATCAGCCTCGATCGTTTCCGGGTAGACGACTTCTCGCGCGGCAATGCGCGCGAGATCTGCCCCCATGCGCGAAGGCGCTGTTTCGCAGACCCGGAATTCGCCGGTGGAAATGTCGATCCAGGCAAGCGCCCAGTCTTCTTCGTCTTCCGAGCGACGGGCGCGGGCTAGGGCTGCCAGATGGCTGGCGGCAGAAGGCTCCAGCAGCTTTTCCTCGGTGATCGTGCCCGGCGTGACAAGGCGTACAACGTCCCGGCGGACCACCGATTTCGAACCGCGCTTCTTTGCTTCAGCCGGGTCTTCGGTCTGCTCGCAAACGGCAACCCGATGGCCAAGCGCGATCAGTTTCTGCAGATATTCCTCTGCCGCATGGACGGGCACGCCGCACATGGGAATGTCCTCGCCCAGATGCTTGCCGCGTTTGGTGAGCGTGATGCCGAGCGCACGGGAGGCAACCTCCGCATCGTGGAAGAACAGTTCGTAGAAATCGCCCATGCGGTAGAACAGCAGCGAACCGGGATTGGCCGCCTTGATCTCGATGTACTGCTCCATCATCGGTGTCGCCTTGGCGCCAATGGCCGGCGCGGCGGGGCTTTCCGCCTCGCCCTCATTCAGGTCCGAGATATGATTGTGCCGTTCAAGCATGCGCCGGTCTTCCTGGATCACAGCGCAGGATTCACCGCTGCTCGCCGCATTGCAAGCGCGGGGCGGGTTTCACCTACCTGCCGGTGCAGTGTTCCACAGCAATCGCTGCAAGGAGCGGGAAAGTTGACTGCTCAGTCCACCCTTAGAACGTTTCACCGTCAGGTGGAAACGACAGCCCTCACCAAGCAACTGAGTTCATTTACGCATTTCGATTTTTCCGATTCCGTCAAAATCGAAATTGCTCTAGCCGGCCTTGTGACGGCCGGCATCCTCGCCATAGTACTGCACATAGCGCGGATTGAGGCGGGCGACCGGCAGGATGACGAGCACATCCACCGTGCCGAACTCATGGTCGATTACGGCTTCGCCGGCAAAAATGGCGCCCAGGCGCAGATAGCCCTTGAGAATCGGCGGCAGGCTGCGCAGCGCCTTGCGCGCATCGTAGTCTTCCGCCTTGAGGACCGGCAGGGAGACCGAGGGCACAATGGCTGTAACCTGCCAGCCGCTTTCCGCCAGTGCCTGTTCGCCCAGCAGAGACAGCGCTTCGGCATGGATGGCCGGATCGGTGCCTTCGAAGGAGGCGCAACCGAACATGACGTCATGGCCGTGGCGGCGCACGTAAGCCCAACTGCCGTGCCACAGAAGTTCGACGGTGCGCTTGTCGCGGTAGCCCGGCGCGACGCAGGAGCGGCCGAATTCCAGAAAGCTCAGCGTCTCGTGACGTGCCAGAAGCGGTGCGATGTCGTACTCACCGGCTGAATAAAACCGTCCGGCACGGGCAGCCATGTGCCGGTCCATCAACCGGTAGGTGGCTATTACCGGTGGTCCGCCTGCCTGAGAACGGGCATCCTCATCGACCACGATCAAGTGATCGCAATAGGCATCGAAGGCATCTTCATCAATGTCCAAAGAGGCTGCGCCGGTGTGCTTCCTGCCGCGTTCCTCGTGAAACACAGCATAGCGAAGGCGTTTCGCAGCCTCGATTTCCGCACTGGTCTCCGCCAGTTTGACGGTGAGAGACCCAAGCCTGCCAAGCACGGCGCCCTCGCGCGAAGGGCACTTTTCGGCAGCTGTTCCGTTCGGCATCTGGATTGTCTGGTCAAGCATGGCACCATTCCGTCTTGTGGAAATAGCGGCTAATTCCACCCGATGACAATAGCATGACCCGATGGCGTCAAATGATAGGAGTGCTTCACGGTATTGAGGCGATGCTGCCTGCCTCAAGATGCGGCTTCGCTCTGCCCGGTGTCTTCCCCCACAGTGATATCGGCAACGATGGCCAGCAATTCGGCCGGATCGATGGGTTTGGACAGGCAACCATCAGCGCCAGCGGCAAGGGCTGCCGCGCGGTTTTCAGCAACCCCGTCAGCAGAGAGGACGAGTATGGGAACGGTGTTCTTCTGCCTGCGGATTTCGGCAATCGCCTGCACGCCATCCATCACCGGCATGTGCATGTCCATCAGGATCAGGTCGTAACCCGGCTCTTCCCCGCCCCGCATGGCAGACTGCCTGATGGCCTCAGCGCCATTGTGCACCCGCATGACATCGTGACCTGCCTTCGACAGGGCTGCGGTTACCAGCAGGGCGTTGATGTCGTTGTCTTCTGCCAGCAAAACACGGCGTTTCGGGCCGGCCACAGGCGTGTCTTCTGCCGGTTGGTCATCCTTCGGGGACGCCGGCCTGTCTTCAACCTTGCCTGCAAGTACGGCTTCGAGACTTGCCGCGCGTACCGGGCGGGTCAGCCAGGCATCGGCACCAGCTTCCCGCAATTGCGGCCACTGGGCCTTCTGGGCGGCGGTCATGAGCACGCAGATGCGGGATGTTTGTTTTGCGGGGTCGTTGCGCCGTTTTTCAAGCGTTTCCGGTGCCAGGTCGCAATCCACCAGAACCGTATCGCAGCCGCTGAAATCCGTATCCGGCTGCCGGATCACGGCACCCCTGTCCTGCAGCGTGCGGGCAAGGCAAGTGCGCTCGACCGGATTTTCCACCACCAGCGCGATGTCATGGTCCTCGAGCAAGGTCTGGTCGTGAGCATATTCTGCGTCCTCAAGCGGGAAACTGAAGGTGAAGACCGAACCCTGCGGGCCGGTCTCTTCCAGTTCGAGCAAGCCACCGAACTGCTCGGCAAGCGCGCGGGAAATCGCGAGGCCCAAACCGGCGCCGCCGGCGTGGCGGGTGTTCTGATCGTCAACCCGCTCGAATTCGCCGAATATGCGGACACGGTCTTCTTCCGACAGACCCGGACCGGTATCGCGAATGCGCAGGATGAGCGTTTCGGCGCCCTCCTGCATTGCCGTTTCGCATTCAACGGCAACCCCGCCCGTTTCGGTAAACTTGATGGCGTTGCCGACCAGGTTGATCAGCACCTGGCGCATGCGCTCGCCATCGCTCCGCACTCGCGCGGGCACTTGCGGCGCAACATAGAGGCCGAGGCCGATGTCCTTTTCCGCCGCCTGGGCGTGGAGGAGTTCCAGCGTATCTTCAAGCAGGGAACCGAGATCGAACCATTGCGGCCTGAGCACGAACCGACCGGCTTCGATGGTCGTCAGATCAAGCATGCCCTCGATCAGGTGCAGCAGAGACTGACCGGAACGCTCTAGCGCCTCGGTGTAGTTTTGCTGCTCCGCCGTCAGTGTGGTGCTGCCAAGCAGTTTCGACATTCCGATGATGCCGTTGAGTGGCGTTCGCATTTCGTGGCTCGCCATGGCGAGAAAACGCGACTTGGCGCGATTTGCCTGTTCGGCCTGCTTGCGGGCATCCGCATCGAGTTCGGTGGAACGCTTGAAGGAGGTGATGTCCCGGGCAACGGAGAGAATGGCGCTTTTTCCCCCCTTTTCGTCACGCGCGGGCAGGTCCAGCCAGTGAAACCACTTGCGGCCATCGGGTGCATCGATCACCAGTTCGCTCTGACTCCGTTTGCTGCTGTCGTCGGGGTGACAAAGCATGGCCTCAAAGGCCTGGCCGGTTTCTTTCGCCGGCATCTCGTCTTTCAGGCTCGGTAGAACATTGCCGGCAACAACCGCTTCAGGCGTCTGGCCGAGGCTTTCCGCATAGGCCGTGTTGCAGGCAAGAACATTGTTTTGATGATCGCGGATAACGACAAGATCGCCAAAGGCATCGGTGATGGCGCGGTACCGCTCTTCGCTTTCGGAGAGTTCCCAGGCCTTGTCTTCCAGTTCCTCAAAGCGCGAGCGCATCGCCTCAAGATCGACCCGCCCTGCCGTGGTTCGAGCCTGGACCGCAAGGGCGCAAAGCCCGGCAAGCACCAGGATGGCAATCAGGAGAGGCGGCGCGGGAGATGTGAGGTAGCACAAGGCACCGGCTGCAAGCAGGATGCCGGCTGGCAGGGCATGGCGCTGCAGCAAGGCTGCGACCCGACTGAAACCACCAGCGGCCGGACGGCGCCTGACACTGCGAAAACGGGTTTTCCCGCCGGGCGAACCGGGCAAAGCCCCACCCGCAGCGGGGCCATCCTGCGCCCGCCGTTCCTTTGGCTCGTCTGAGTGCTTGTGGCGATTTTCCGCGCCCATCCGGCGTTTCCCTTGCCCCCGGCTTTCAAATTCCGTGCAAATTCTGTCACAACAGGCTGAAGATTTGCTTGAAAGGCATGGTAAACGGGGTGCGTCCGGCAGCCGGAAAATCTTCATCAAATGCCTGAAATTGATGAATTTCCCGACACTTCAGATCAGGCGGCAACTGCCAGTCGCTCATTGACGGCGCGATAGGCGATCGCCTCGGCCAGATGGATGCGTGAAACGGTTTCGGCGCCATCAAGATCGGCAATGGTTCGGGCAACTTTCAGGATGCGGTGGTAGGCACGGGCAGAAAACCGCATGGATTCAGCCGCATCGCGGAGCAGTTTCTGGCCGCCCGCATCGGGTGCGGCCAGGCGTTCGGTCATTGCCGCACTCAACGCCGCATTGGTTTTCTGCGCCGGTAGTCCGCGATGCAGGTTCATCTGCCTTGCAAGCTCCGGGTCTCCCTCTGCCTGCCGCAACAGGGCTTCAAGGCGCTCTTCCTGCAGCCTGCGCGCATCAGCAACCCGGCCTGCAGCAACGGCACTTGCCTCGCCACCGGCCGTCGAGATCATGTCGGCAGCCGAAATCGCCGGCACCTCGATGCGCAGGTCGATACGGTCCATGAACGGCCCGGAAAGCCGGGACTGGTAGTCGGTCACGCAGCGCTCGCCCCGGCGGCAAACGTGACCCGGCTCGCCGGCCATGCCGCACCGGCATGGGTTCATGGCAGCGATCAACTGGAACCGCGAAGGATAGGTTACCCGGTAATTCGCGCGCACAATCGCCGCCTCGCCTGCTTCCAGCGGCTGGCGCAGGGAATCGAGTACCTGCGGGGTAAATTCCGGCAGTTCGTCGAGAAACAGAACGCCATTATGGGCCAGAGAGACCTCGCCCGGACGGGCGCGCAGGCCGCCGCCGACCATCGCCGCCATGGA
>JAGRLQ010000022.1 GCA_020441735.1 Nitratireductor sp. | reverse complement strand
CGAGCAGTTCCTCGGCAATCCGGCTTTTTTCCAGCACCGCGCCCATCAGCACGAACAGCGGAATGGCAATCAGCACCTGATTGCTCAGCAGGCCGAACACCCTCGGCCCTACCGCTCCCAGCAGGGAAATGTCCATGACGCCCAGCATCCAGCCGAGATAGGCGAAGAACACCGCGACGCCTGCAATGGAAAACGCCACCGGGAAACCCAGCAGGATCGCGCCCATCAGCGAGGCAAACATCAGCAAGTCGAGATACTGGCTCATTTGCTGCCTCGCACAAGCGCCAGGCGGATCAGCAGCGAAAGCGATTGCAGCATGAGAAGGATGCAGAATGCAGGAATGAGCGATTTCAGCAGAAAGACGGCCTTGATCCCGCCGACGGAAATCGGCCCCTCAAGAATGCGCCAGGAACTGGCAACCGACGGCCATGACCAGTACAGCAGCACCAGCATGGAGGGCATGAGCAGTAGCAGGTGGCCGAAGATGTTCAGCCGCCGCTGACCTTCCTCCTCCCACTTGGCGTAGAAGACATCGACTCGCACATGCTTGTCGACGAGTAGCGTATAGGCAGCGCCCAGCATGAACAGGGCTGAATGCATGTAGAGCACGCTTTCCTGTACGGCGATCGAGTTGACGCCGAAAACGTAGCGCCCGACGACAATCGCGAACTGGACGAGCACCATGGCAAGCGCAAACCACCGCACAAGGCTGGCTGTTACCCTGCTGATGCCGTCGAGAATATCGGCCAGCTTGCCCATTCATGCTCCGGAAAGACTTCGGGAATTGTGCCGGTGCGCAGCTTTCCACGCACCGGCAATTTGATCAATAACCCATAACGGTTGCGCGGGCATTCATCTGCCCGTTATCGGCATAGGTCATGTAGCCACCAACGAGATCGCGATAGGCAACGAAGCTCTCCGTGATCTTCTTGACCAGCTCGTCATCATCCTGACGCAACTCGTCAATGACCTCGGCTGCAGCCTTGCCCATGGCGGCAATCACATCGTCCGGCAGTTTCTTCACCTGCACGCCGTGATCGGCAACGAGTGCCTTGAGCGACTGGGCATGCTTGGTGGTGTATTCCGTCCAGACAGGATTGTAGAGGCTTTCGCAGGCAAGCGAGACGGCCTGTTTGAGGTCGTCCGGCAGGTCGCCGAAGACTTTACCGTTGACGCCACACTCTTCTGCCGAGGAAGGTTCGCCGACGCCCGGCCAGTAGTAGTTCTTGGCAACCTGATAGAAGCCAAGGGCGGAATCCGTCCACGGGCCGATGAACTCGCCTGCATCAAGCGCGCCGGTCTGCAGTGCCTGGAACATGTCCTTGCCGCCCATTGCCTGGGCCGCCATGCCGAGCTTGCTTGCCATTTCGGAAGCCAGGCCCGTGGTGCGGAATTTCAGGCCCTTGAGGTCTTCTGCCGAGTTGATCTCAGTACGGAACCAACCGGCCATCTGCGGGCCGGAGTTGCCGCACAGAAACGGCTTGATGCCGAAACGGCCATACATCTCGTCATAGAGCGCCTGGCCGCCGCCATGCTGCAGCCAGCCGAACTGCTCGTCGGCGCGCAGACCGAAAGGTTGCGATCCGAACAGCAGAATGCCTTTCGATTTCGAACCCCAATAGGCGGGAACCGCGTGGTAGAGTTCTGCCGTGCCTTCGGAAACGGCATCGAAAACGCCCCGCCCCGGCACCAGCTCACCGGCAGCAAACAGCTTCACCTCGATACGCCCGCCCGAAAGCGCGGTAATGCGGTCGGCCAGCATCTGGGCAGCGACGCCCGGTCCGGGCAGGTTCTTCGGCCACGCGGTGACCATTTTCCATTGCCGGATATCCTGTGCGATTGCCGGGGTAGCCAGAGCGGCTGTGGAAACCGCCGCTGCACCGGCGATCCCGCCGGAAAGGAATTGTCTTCTCTTCATGTCAGTTCTCCTTTTCTGAAAAGAGTTGGATCTGCCCAAAACCGGATTGGTTCAATGCCCCTTCAGCCGGGCCCCTTCAGCCGAGAATACCGGGCAGATTGAGCCCGTGTTCCCGCGCGCAATCAAGCGCGATTTCATAGCCTGCATCGGCATGCCGCCAGACGCCGGAAGCTGGATCGTTCCAGAGCACACGTTCGAGCCGTTTTGCTGCTGCCTCGGTTCCGTCAGCAACGATGACAACGCCTGAATGTTGTGAAAAGCCCATGCCGACACCACCACCGTGATGCAGCGAAACCCAGGTGGCACCCGATGCCGTATTGACCAGTGCATTGAGCAGCGGCCAGTCGCTGACGGCGTCCGAACCATCCTTCATCGATTCCGTCTCGCGGTTGGGTGAGGCAACGGAACCGGAATCCAGATGATCACGGCCTATGACGACCGGCGCTTTCAGTTCGCCGGAAGCCACCATCTCGTTGAAGGCAAGCCCAGCCCGGTGGCGGTCGCCCAGCCCGATCCAGCAGATGCGGGCAGGCAGCCCTTGAAAGGCGATGCGTTCGCGCGCCATGTCGAGCCAGTTGTGAAGATGGGTGTTATCGGGAAACAGCTCCTTCATCTTCCGGTCGGTCTTGTAGATATCCTCCGGATCGCCCGACAGCGCGCACCAGCGGAACGGCCCGATGCCGCGACAGAACAGCGGACGGATATAGGCCGGCACAAAACCCGGAAAGGCAAAGGCGTTTTCAAGCCCCTCTTCCAGCGCCACCTGGCGGATGTTGTTGCCATAGTCGAGCGTCGGTACACCGGCATTCCAGAAATCAACCATCGCGGCGACATGCTTCTTCATGCTGGCGCGCGCAGCCTTTTCGACGGCCTTTGGGTCGCTTTCCTGCTTTTCGCGCCATTCAGCAACACTCCAGCCTTCCGGCAGGTAGCCGTGCAACGGATCGTGCGCGCTGGTCTGGTCGGTAACGATGTCCGGGCAGATGCCGCCCGCCTTCATGCGCTCGACCAGTTCGGGGAAGATTTCCGCCGCATTGCCGAGCAGGCCAACGGATTTTGCCTCGCCTGCCTTGGTCCACTTCTCGATCATGGCGAGCGCCTCGTCGAGCGTCCTGGCCTTCTCGTCGAGGTATTTCGTGCGCAGGCGGAAATCGATGCGGGTCTCGTCGCATTCGACCGCCAGACAGCAGGCACCGGCAAAAACGGCAGCCAGCGGCTGCGCCCCGCCCATGCCGCCAAGCCCGCCGGTCAGAATCCACTTTCCCGAAAGATCGCCGTCATAGTGCTGGCGTCCTGCCTCGGCGAAGGTCTCATAGGTACCCTGCACAATGCCCTGCGTGCCAATGTAGATCCACGATCCCGCCGTCATCTGGCCGTACATGGCAAGGCCCTTGCGGTCGAGTTCGTTGAAATGCTCCCAGGTCGCCCAGTGCGGCACGAGGTTGGAATTGGCGATCAGCACCCGCGGTGCATCGGCATGGGTGCGTACCACCGCAATCGGCTTGCCCGACTGCACCACCAGCGTCTCGTCTTCCTCAAGCGATTTGAGACTGGAAACGATCCGGTCGAAATCGTTCCAGGTGCGCGCGGCGCGCCCGATTCCGCCATAGACCACGAGCTCATGCGGATTTTCCGCCACGTCGGGATGCAGATTATTCATCAGCATGCGCATCGGCGCTTCGGTAAGCCAGCTCTTGGCGGTGATCTCCGTTCCCGTCGGCGGATAAATATCGCGGGTGTTATGTCTCGGATTGCTGCTGGGGTTGCTCATGACTTGGCTCCGGTGAATTGGGTCAGCTGCGGCGCGAGTTGTTCCAGCCGCTCAAGAATGACTTTCAAATGTAGCCGCAATTCTGCGGCTTTTCCCGTGTCGTAATCGAAAGGAAGGGATTCGGTGCTCAGATGGGTTTTCTGGGCAAGTTCCATCTGAATGGCATGGATGCTGGTTTCCGGCTGGCCATAATGGCGCGTCGTCCACCCACCCTTGAAACGGCCATTGACGACCGTTGAATAGCCTTCTGCGGCCCGACAGGCTTCCGCCACCGCTTGTTCGATTTCCGGCGCGCAGGTGGTGCCTTCATTCGTACCGATATTGAAATCCGGCAGCACACCTTCGAACAGGAAGGGAATATGCGACCGGATGGAATGGCAATCATAGAGGATCGCCAGGCCGTTAAGCTCCCTAACGCGTTCCAGCTCTGTTGCCAGTGCGGCATGATAGGGCTCATGCCAGGCCTTGCGCCGCGCTTCGATTTCCGCGTCATCGGGCTCCGTTTCCCACAGCGGCTTGCCGTCGAAATCCGTCATCGGCACGAGCCCGGTCGTGTTCTGACCGGGATAAAGGCTCGCCCCCGAAGGATCGCGATTGGCATCGATCACATAACGATGAAAGTTGGCCCGCACCACGGTGACGTCTTCCAGCAGGCCTTCATAAAGCCGGTCGATATGCCAGTCCGCGTCACCAAGTGTTTGGCCAAGTGGTGTCAGCTGTTCGAAAACATCCTCCGGCACGTAAGTACCTGTATGCGGCATGCCGAGCACCACCGGACCACTTCCTTGAATGACATCCACCGGCTTCATGCTGCCTCTCCGGCAAGCAATTGCGGCACCTTGCCTACGGCGCCAAGCGTGCCGTCTGCCACAAGACCAGCGGCAAGCCGGATATCATCCGCCATGAACCGATCAGCCCCGACGGCAGGCACGCTTTTGCGCAGGGTATTCATCACCTGCTGCAGAACGGGGCTGGTTGCAAGCGGCGCGCGAAACTCGATGCCCTGCGCCGCACACATGACTTCAACACCGATAATGACATTGAGGTTGCTGTTCATCCGCTCAAGCCGTCGCGCCCCATGGGCCGCCATCGACACATGATCTTCCTGATTGGCGGAGGTGGGCGTCGAATCCGTCGAGCAGGGATTGGCGAGATGCTTGTTCTCGCTCATCAGCGCCGCCGTCGTCACTTCGGCGATCATGAAGCCTGAATTGAGCCCCGGCTCCGGTGTCAGGAACGGCGGCAGATCATGGGACAGTGTCGGATCGACCATCAGCGCCACCCGGCGCTGGGCGATGGCGCCGATCTCCGCGATGGCAAGGGCGATCTGGTCGGCGGCAAAGGCTACCGGCTCGGCGTGAAAATTGCCGCCGGAGACAATTTGCCTTTCCTCCACCAGAACCAGCGGATTGTCGGAAACCGCATTGGCTTCGGTTTCCAGCGTCTGCCCGGCAAAGCGCAGCAGATCGAGTGCCGCGCCCGTTACCTGTGGCTGACAGCGGATGCAATAGGGGTCCTGCACCCTTGTGTCGCCCTCGCGATGGCTTTCACGAATTTCCGATCCTTCCATGATCGCCCGCATGGCATGACCGACATCGATCTGGCCCTTGTGCCCGCGCAGGCTGTGAATGCTCTCGCGCAACGGCGCCGTCGAACCCATGATCGCATCGGTCGAGAGGCAGGAGGAAACAATAGTCGCTTCCGCATTGCGCATGGCGTTGAAATAACCGGCCAGCGCGCAGGCAGTTGAAAACTGCGTACCGTTGATCAGCCCAAGCCCTTCCTTGGGACCAAGCGTCACCGCCGCAAGACCTGCTTTTTCCATCGCCATGGCCGAAGGCAACCGCTCTCCATCGAACCAGGCTTCGCCCTCTCCGACCAGCGTCGCCGCCATATGGGCAAGCGGCGCAAGATCGCCCGATGCGCCTACCGAACCTTGGGAAGGAACGACCGGTGTAACGCCTTTCGCCAGCAGTCCTTCCAGCAACTGCACCGTCTCCCAGCGGATACCCGACGCACCGCGCCCGATGGAAAGCAGTTTCAGCGCCAGCATCAGCCGCGTCGTGTCGATATCGAGCGGCTCGCCGACCCCACAGCAATGAGAGAGCACCAGATTGCGCTGCAACTGTTCGGTATCTTCCGGCTTGATGCGGACGCTCGCCAACTTGCCGAAACCGGTATTGACGCCATAGATGGCTTCATCGCCATTGGCCGCTTCGCGCACCAGCGCCGCTGCGGCTTCGATGGCCGGTTTGGCCTTGTCATCAAGCTCAACGGCCTCGCCTTCACGCCAAATCGTCTCCAACTGCGCAAGGCGTGCTTCGCCGGGAACGAGAACCACCGTCATAGCTGACCTCCAAAGACCCGCTTCCACAACGGATTGAACCCGATGCGGTAGGAAAGCTCCGCCGGATGCCGCACATCCCAGACTGCAAGATCGGCCTGCATGCCAGGCGCGATCACCCCGGCATCGTCGATGCCCAGTGCCTTGGCTGCATGTTTCGTTGCGCCTGCCAGCGCCTCTTCCGGCGTCATGCGGAACAGGGTGCAGGCCATGTTCATCGTCAGCAACAGGGAGGAAAGTGGCGAGGAACCCGGATTACAGTCGGTTGCTATCGCCATGGGAACGCCATTATCACGGAAGGCCGCGATCGGCGGCAACTGTGTCTCCCGCAGCGTGTAGAACGCGCCCGGTAGCATGACGGCCACCATACCCGCTTCCGCCATCGCCGCGGCATCGCTCTCATCGGCATATTCGAGGTGATCGGCGGAAAACGCGCCGTAGCGGGCAGCAAGCTTCGCACCACCGAGATTGGACAACTGCTCGGCATGCAGCTTGACCGGCAGGCC
>JAGRLQ010000021.1:10096-28643 GCA_020441735.1 Nitratireductor sp. | reverse complement strand
ATCGCATGAAGCTCTATGTCTGCGGTACCGCAGGCGCCGGTCAGGTAAACCTCGTCGCCTCGCTCGACAATCTCGGCAAGGGTGCATCGGGTGCTGCCGTGCAGAACATGGATATCATGTTGAAGGGCTAAGGACCTTCAGCCTCGCACTTCAAGGCTCGTGACCGGCGGATAGGGCCCGACAATACCCCGCCAGTGAGCGACGGCTGCCGCCAGCAGGAGCACCGCCACCGCCTGATGGGTGAGTGCTGCATGCAGATGCACTTCCCAGAGCACCGTCACCACGCCGAGCGCAAGCTGGGTGAGCGCAAGCAATACAATCAGTACCGTGCGGCGCTTGTGCGGGCGCTCCGCTTCGCTGTGCAGTGCCACCCAGGCTTGAACCAGAATGAGCACAAACAGCAGGTAGCCGCCGAGGCGGTGGTTGAACTGGACGGAAACCGGGTTTTCGAACCAGTTGAGCCAGACCGGCGTTAAGTCCCAGATGGCATCGGGCACCCAGTCGCCGAGCATTTTCGGCCATTCATTCGAGGCAAGGCCTGCATCGAGACCGGCAACCAGCCCGCCGAGAAAGATCTGAAACAGGATTGCCAGAACGACCAGTGGCGCGAAAAGGGCGACATTTCGCGGCACCTGACGCGTCGTGGAATGGGGCGCCAGTCCGCGGGCAATCCAGAAGGCATAACCAAAGATGGTGCATGCCAGCGTAAGGTGGATGGCGAGCCTGTACTGGCTGACATCGACGCGGTCGACAAGGCCGGACTTTACCATCCACCAGCCGATGAAGCCCTGAAGGCCGCCCAGGGCCAGAAGAAACAGCAGCCGTGGCTTCAGGCGCGCCTCGATGCGGTCGGTAAACCAGAAAACGGCAAGGGGTATTGCAAAGACAAGGCCGATCATGCGGCCGAGAAAGCGGTGGCCCCACTCCCACCAGAAGATGGCCTTGAAGGCTTCAAGGCTCATACCGGCATTCTGGAGCTGGTACTCGGGGATCTGCTTGTATTTTTCAAACTCTTCCTGCCATTCGGCGGCAGAAAGCGGCGGGATGATGCCATGGATCGGCTTCCATTCGGTGATCGACAGGCCGGAGTCCGTCAGCCGCGTGGCGCCGCCTACCACCACCATCGCCAGGATCATCGCGCAGACGACGTAAAGCCACCAGCGCAGCAGGGCGCGGTTGGCCTGCTCCTGAGCAATCGCGTTCTCAACCGGACTCGCGTTTTCCATCAGCATCTGTTCTTACCTTCCGGCCTGTATTATGGCCTGTGGCATGGCAATAGCCCAATGCAGGCCGCAGCTTGATGGGACATCACGTCGCGTATGGTCTTGCGGCCAGCCACCCCATAAGATCAATCCGTCCGGCCCCGAAGGAACAGGCAATGCCCGTCACGCTAAAGAAGATACTCGGCATGATCGCGCTGGTGACGCTGGTCGTCGTCTACGCGCTGGTGGCGACTGCAATCGCCACAGCCCATCTGGGGAGTTCGCCCTGGTGGGTACACATGCTGTATTTCTTTCTGACCGGCATCTTGTGGGTGGTGCCTGCCATGTTCATCATCAGCTGGATGATCCGCCTGCCGAGCGAAAAGTAGGGGCAGGCCTTATCCCTTCAGGCCACGTTGAGGCGTTTGCCCTTGTTGACGAGCCTGGTCGTCGTGCCGGAGAGCAAGGCGCGAACATAGCGCAGCTTCTGGAAGTTTCCGTTCAGCGAAATGCGCGGCAGCGCCGTCAGATGATCGGCGTGCTCGGGATAAACGACGCCGTGGCGGGTGGTGACCGCCGTGTCGTAGCCGCAGCGGGCAGCCATGACGAATTCGCGCTCGCCAGCAGCGGCCGGATAACCATAGGGATAGGCAAAATGCCTTGCCGTAACACCGGTTTCGAGCTCGATCAGCGCCCGGCTTTCCTCGAACTCGGTCTGTGCATCCTGCGCGCTCAGGCGGGCAAGCGCATAGTGCCCGATGGTATGAGCGCCAAGGGTGCAGAGCGGGTCGCGGGAAAGCTCTTTCAGTTCCTGCCAGGTCATGATCGATTGTGCCCGGTGGGACTGAGCGTCGATGCCCGACATCTCGCAAAGGCCGGCAACGATGCGGCGCTGGTCTTCCTCGCTGACTTCCGTGGTCAGGTAGCGCATCAGATAGTCGAACGCTTCCTGCTTTTCCTTCCGGCTCGACAGCGGCAATTCCTGTCGCAGGCCCTTCCAGTCGAAATAAAGCGTTTCGCGGGCCTTGAGCACGGCTTCCAGATCCTCCCACCACAGGCTGGCACGGCCATCGACCAGGCCGGGGGCCACGAAGATCGTGTAGGGAATGTTGTATTTGCGGAAGACGGGAACGGCGTTTTCCAGATTGTCCCGGTAACCGTCATCCAGGGTCACCGCAACAAAGGGTCTGCCGTCCCCACCCTTCCCTTTTTCGCAAATGCGCCTGGCTGCCTCATCCATGCTGACGAACTCGAAAATGCTGCGCGACAGCGCATCACCCAACTGATCGAGAAACTTCGGGGTTACGGCAAGATGGGCATTCGGCGAAAAGCCGTTTCGGGCCGTCTTGCTGACACGGTGCAACATCAGGATGGAACCGATGCCGCGAAGGCGCTCATTCGCCAGATTGGCCGCGCCTGAAAGCCGGATGGCTTCAAGCATCATGCGGGTCGCGAACGTGCCGGGCATTGGGTGTTAACCTGTTGTTAGGGAAGACTGACAGGGACCCAAGCTAATCATTGATTGTTTAGATTCGGTTGATAGCTTGCCCGCGAAGAAAAGCAGCGAGTATATCGTGCCGCCCACCGCAATACTGAACGCCCGGCAATCTGTCCCAGCCGTGAAAGGTGTCCACCTTTTCGCGGATGATATCGATTTGTCGATCCATGGCAGTGTGCAGGGCCTGAAGGAAGAATGGGAAGCACTGGAAACGACAGCTCCCGTCTCCGTTTATCAGCGTTTCGAGTGGATCGAGACCTATCTGAAGGAATACGGCGCCGCCAAGCACGAACAGCCCTTCATCGCCGTCGGCCGGCATGAGGGCAAGATCGTCTTCATTCTGCCCATGTCGATGCACGAAAGCTGGGTGCGACGGCTGAAATTCGTTGGCGGCAGCCATGTCAATTTCAACATCGGCATAGTCGCGCCCGAGTTCGCCGACAGGCTCGGACCACAATGTTTCGACCGCATCTATCGCCGGCTGCGCCGCATCCTGCCGGGTGTCGGTTACATTGCGCTGTGTTGTCAGCCGGAAATCTGGCTCGGCAAACCCAACCCGGTCAGGGGCTCCACTGCGCAGCGCACCGGCAATCCGGCCTATGTGCTCAACCTTGAAGGCGGCTTTGAAGAAACGCTTGCCCGCGGCAATGCCAAGCGCAAGCGCAAGAAGTTTCGCCAGCAGGTACGCATGGCAGACGAGATGGGCGGCTACGAGTTTCTCATGCCGCGCTGCCTTACCGAAATCGAGCACATTATCGATATCTTCTTCGAACAGAAGTCGCGGCGCTTGAAAGAACTTGGAATCCGCGACGTCTTCGCCGATCAGGAAACCAAGGTCTTTCTCAAGACCCTGGCACGCAAGTCCGCGCACGCCGATGAGCCGCTGTTGCAGATATTTGCGTTGAAGGTCGGCGGGGAGATTGTCGCCATTTTCGGCGGCGGCTCGCACAACAACCGGTTTTCCGGCTACTTCTCATCGATTGCAAGCGGATGGGAGAAACTGTCGCCCGGCGAGATGCTGCTTTATCTGGTGGCCAAGGAGCTATGCCGCCAGGGCTATATCCAGATGGATCTGGGTGCTGGCGACGAGCGCTACAAGCGTTCCTGGAGTTCGGAGCGCATCGAGACTTACGAGACGCTGATGCCGTTCAACCGCATGGCACTGCCGGTGATCATCCTGCGCCGGTTGTTCGGAAATTTCCGCCGCATCGTTCGCGAAGACGAGCGTTACTGGTCCCTGTACAAGGACCTGCGCAAACTAAAGGCCCGGCTACCGCTGTAAGCAGCCGGACCTCAAAATCTCCTCAGCCTCAATGGTTTTTCTCAGGCAACATGCGCTGCTGCGACGGCCTGCTGATCACGCAGCATGATGGCTTCTGAAAAGCCCGCTGCCTTGAATTCGCGTTCGGTCTGCCTGCCCTTCTCCATGCTTTCCTCCGCGACCGGAATGAGAACGACAGTCTCGTTGCCGGCGATGCGCGAAACGCCTGCCATGCCGGCATCGCCGCAATCGAAGATCGCAAAATCGTAGCTTGCCGAGAGCGCCTCTGCCATCTGGCCGAGGTTGCCCATTTCAACGCCCGCTTCATTGCGCCCGGAAGCCAGCACATGAGCGCCGCTCGCCTCATCGATGAACAGGACATCGCGCAACGGCGCACGGCCTGCGAGAACATCGAAGAAGCCTGCTTGCGGCAGGCTGCCGAGCATTTTCAGCGCGGTTGCGCCATTGCCGGAGAAATCAGCAACCACAACCGATTTTCCGCTGGCCGACAGATGACGGGCGATTTCGCTCACCAGAGCCCTGTTGTCGCTTCTGCCTGACGGATTGGCGACGGCAATCATCGCGCTGCCCATGTTTTCCAGTGCCTGGAGGGCAAACTCCGGGGCAAAGGCATCGGTGTCGTTGGCGGCTTCCCGGCTGCGGGGCGGAACGAGCGCATCCTGCATCAGGTCGCCCTCACCCGGCACCAGCGGCGGAGCGGTTGCGGCATTGGCGACCGGTACTGCGGAGACTGGTGGTGCAACAGGTGCTGCCGTTTGGGGCTCGGCCCGCACCGGATAGTCTTCCTCGCGGATAGGCGCCACCGGCTTGAAGGCCCGGCCACTCAACAGTTCAAATGTCAGGACGCTGATAACGCCCAACACCACAAGCGCCGTCATGCCGGCCAGGGTGAAGGGAACCACTTTCGGGAAATAGTGGTTTGCAGGCAAAACCGCATGTTCAATGATCTTGGCTTCGCTTGCTGCATAGCCCGAATTCTGCCGGCTCTCGGCTTCGTTGAAGCGTACGAGATAACCTTCCAGGCGCTCGCGCTGGGCGGCGGCCTCGCGTTCGAGTGCGCGCAACTGCACCTCGGCCTCGCCGACACGGGCTGATTCCGATTTGAAGCGATTGACTTCCTGCAGCAGAACTTCCTCCTGCTTGCGGGAGCGTTCGACGTTGTTTTCAAGGCTGGTCAGAATGTCGCGCGCAGCCTTGCGGATCTGGTTTTCGATTTCCGGCATTTGCGAGCGCAGCGCCTTGATGCGCGGATGATTGGGCAGCAGCGTCGTCGATAGTTCGGAAATTTCCGCCTGGGTCGTCACCTGGCGTTCGCGCAGGCGCTGGATCAGCGGGGAAGAAATAACCTCCGGAATGACATCCAGCGAACCGCCATTGGCAAGCGCTGTGCGGATGGTATCTATGCGTGCCTCGGCACCGGTACGCTCGGCGCGTACGCGGGAGAGTTCGGAAGAAACCTCGGAGAGCTGCTGGGTAGCCAACAGGGCATTGTTGTTGCCGAGCAGAATATCGGACTGGGAGCGGAACTCGGCAACCTTGGCCTCGGCCTGGCTCACCTTCTGACGAAGTTCCTCGATCTCAGGGCCCAGCCATTCGGTTGCGCTAGAATCGGTTTCCAGCGTCGCATTGCGCGTCGTCTCAAGATAAAGATTGGCCAGCGTGTTGGGCACATCGCGGGCCAGCCGCTTGTCGCGCGCCCAGAACTCCACGATGATCACGCGGGACTTTTCAGCCACGTAGACAAGCAGCTGTTCCTTGAACTTCTTGAGCACTTTCGGCGAGACGTTGAAACCACTGTCCGGCGCGCCTGCCACCGGGCTGTTGTCTTCCGGCGATGAGAGCAGGCTGGTTGCCAGCGAGAGCAGGCCCTTGCCTGAGGAAGCCTGAAACTCGGCATGATTTTCCAGATTGAGCTTCTTGATCACCTGAGCGGCGAGATCATCGGAGTTCAGCACCAGTACCTGGCTCTTGACGGCCTGCTCGTCGAATTCGCCGCCATTCTGCTGAAACTCATTGGTCTGGATACGGGTGAAGACCGATTCACGCTTCTTGATCAGAATCTGCGCATCCGACTTGTAGCGCGGCGAAATCGCACTGAGCGCTGCAAACAGCAATGCACCGCCCACAAGCGTAACCAGCAAAAGAAGAAACCTCTTCCGCCAGACCGATGAAAGCAGCCCCTTGATATCAATATCCACATCGGCAGAAAGCGAACGCGCGCCTGACATGTTTCCACTCCATAACAACAAAAGTGAGCAGATCATGAAGGAACATGGTTTCCATCGGGTTAAGACGCGGCGGCTGCCGGCAAGCAATTTTGCCTCAAGTTCGACATTACAGGGAACTTTGTTGGATGCGGCACGGCCGGCCTTTACCCGGCATTAACCTTAATGGGGGATTAAGGGACAAGCCGGAGAACCGGCAGTCCCTCTTCTTGCGGAAAGCGTGATGTATCCAAAGTACCCTTCCCGTTTTTTCCTCCCGGCACCGCCGGCCGGCCAATTGCGGCGCGTGCGGAATGCGCTGGCGCGCGGTTTTGGCACGCTTGGCGTCGCCGCCATGCTTGTAGCCGGATGCGCAACCTATCAGCCGGTGGACGAGGCCTTTCACGCAGCACTTCAGCAGCCCTATCTGCTCGATGCCGGTGACGCTGTTCGCATAACCGTGTTCGAACAGAAGGAGTTGACCAACTCCTATTCCGTCGACAAGGCCGGCTATATCGCCTTTCCGCTGGTCGGCAGCGTCGCTGCGCGCGGCCGGACCCCGAAACAGATCGAGGCGGATATTGCTGCAAAGCTTCGCAACGGCTTCATCCGCGACCCCGATGTGTCGGTGGAAGTGGAGCGCTACCGGCCTGTTTTCGTAATGGGAGAAGTTGGATCGGCCGGACAGTATGTCTATGTGCCCGGAATGACGGTGCAGAACGCCGTAGCCGTTGCCGGCGGGTTTACGCCGCGGGCGCTGCAAGCCAATGCCGACATCACCCGAAGCATCAACGGCAAGGTGCTCAACGGCCGGGTGCCGCTGAGTGATCCAGTGCTGCCGGGTGACACGATCTACATTCGCGAACGGCTTTTCTGAGGCCCGCCCGACAGATGCCCGACGACCCGCTACGGATCATCCATTGTTTCAGATCGCCGGTCGGCGGCATCTTCCGCCACGTTCGTGACCTGATCAATATCCACAGTGCCCAAGGGCACGAGATCGGCATCTTCTGCGACTCGCTTACCGGCGGCGCCCATGAAGAGCGGCTGTTCGAAGAAATAAAACCGAAGCTGGCGCTGGGACTTACGCGCATTCCGATGCGGCGGGCCATTACCCCGGGCGATCTTGCAGCCTTCTACAAAAGTTACAAACATTTCAAGGATTTGCAGCCGGATGTATTGCATTCACACGGCGCCAAAGGCGGCGCTTATGCACGCATCATCGGCTCAGTGTTACGGGTATCAGGTTCCCGCGTTGCCCGTCTTTATTGCCCCCATGGCGGCTCGATTCACTACGATGCCGGTAGCATGAAGGGAAAGCTGTTCTTTGCGCTTGAGCGGACCATGGAACGGCTGACCGACTGCCTCATCTTCGTCAGCGATTACGAGCAGCAGGGTTACCGTGAAAAGATCGGCATGCCGCGCTGCCCCACAAGGCTGGTCTATAATGGCCTGAGCCAAGCGGAATTCGAGCCGGTGGCGCCTTCGAAGGGGGCGGCTGATTTTCTCTATATCGGCATGATGCGCGATCTGAAGGGCCCCGACGTGTTCCTTCGGGCGCTTGCCCGCCTCCAGGCGTCGGGTCACAAGATAACGGCGCACTTCGTAGGCGATGGCCCCGACAAAGAGCGCTATCAGACGATGATTGCCGATCTCGGCCTTGGCGAAAACATCACCGTTCACGATGCCATGCCGGCGCGAGAGGCCTTTGCGCTGGCCCGCACCGTGGTAGTGCCGAGCCGGGCAGAATCCATGCCCTACATCGTTCTGGAAGCGATTGCGGCGCAAAAACCGGTAATCTGCACCGACGTTGGCGGCATTCCGGAGATTTTTGCCGCAGATGCCGGCAGACTGGTCAAGCCCGGCAGCGATGAAGCGCTGGCGGAAGCCATGCGCACAGCGCTTGATGACGGCAACCAGGCAATTCAGGCGAAAAAGATGCGCAGCGCATTGCGGGAGCGTTTTTCCGTCGAGGTGATGGCGCGCGACGTGATGGAAGCCTATCGCGCCTGCCGCAACTAAGACCGACAGCCGGATTTTAACCAAGGCGTTATCCGGTTGTTAGGCATTTTGCCAGCAGCAGGCGTAATCCGGCTCAAATCCGGACAGTCTGGTACCGGTTTGTTAGGCAATTTCGCGTAAGAATTTCCCATAGGTTATTCACACTCTCAAAACAGGATAAACCGGCACAGCCGCCCAGAATCCTGTGACAGCAGACCGGGGAAACCATGGCAACCGATACCAAAGAAGCCAAAGAGATTTTTTCGAGCCGCCGCATTCGCGAGATCACGGCCGAAAGCGGCGTCGATGAAGCGCGCAAGATCGAACTCAACGAACTCGCCAAACAGGTTGCCGAGCAGTTCTCCTCGAACGTCGTTGCACCGGGTTTCATTGCCGGTTTTGCCCGCCTTACGGAGTTTCTGGTTCTCAGCGGCATTTCGATGCTGATCTACATGCTCTACGTGGCGCCCAACGCCTATCAGGGTGGTCTGTATCTCGCGGCAGCCATTCTCGGCAGCTTTCTGACCGTCGCCGGCATTCAGGCGATTGACGGCTATCAGATGGAAACGTTCCGCAATCTCGTGGCCCAGATTTCCAAGGCCGTTGCCGGTTTCGGCTTTGCCATGCTGCTTCTGGTCGTGCTCGGCTTTTTTGCCAAGATGAGCGAGGAGTATTCCCGCGTCTGGTTCGGCTCATGGCTGGTTGCAGGCGGCAGCTTTCTCGTCATTTTCCGAGCCTGGCTGACCTACTACACGCGCCGGCTGATGAGCGACGGAAGGCTGGAGCGCCGCGCGGTGATCGTCGGCGGCGGCGAACCGGCTGCCGAACTCATCCGCACGCTGGAAGCGCAATACAGTTCCGATATCCGTGTCTGCGGCATCTTTGACGACCGTTCAGGCGACCGCTCGCCACCCGTGGTAGTCGGCTATCCCAAGCTCGGCACGATTGCAGAACTCGTTGAATTCGGCCGCATGGCGCGTATCGACATGCTGATCGTTACCCTGCCGCTCAGCGCCGAAAACCGCGTGCTGCAGTTGCTCAAGCGCCTTTGGGTTCTGCCGGTCGATATCCGCCTGTCAGCGCATACCAACAAGCTGCGCTTCCGCCCGCGCGCTTACAGCTATGAGGGTTCTGTTCCCTTTCTCGACGTTTTCGAAAAACCCATCGCCAACTGGGATGCGGTCAGCAAGCGTATTTTCGACCTGTTCTTTGCCAGCCTCGCGCTTGTCCTGCTGAGCCCGGTGATGCTGATAACGGCGCTGGCAATCAAGCTGGAAAGCAAGGGACCGGTCCTGTTCCGCCAGAAGCGCTACGGCTTCAACAACCAGGTGGTGGACGTCCTGAAATTCCGTTCGATGTATCACGAAATGGCTGATCCGGATGCCAAGCAGGTCGTCACCAAGGGCGATCCGAGGGTTACCCGTGTGGGCCGGTTCATCCGCAAGACCTCGATCGACGAACTGCCGCAGCTCTTCAACGTGCTGCAGGGCGGCCTGTCGCTGGTCGGTCCCCGCCCCCATGCCGTCAACGCTCATACCGCCAACCGGCTGTGGGACGAGGTGGTCGATGGCTATTTCGCCCGTCACAAGGTCAAACCCGGCGTCACCGGCTGGGCGCAGATCAATGGCTGGCGTGGCGAGGTGGATGATGAAGAGAAAATCAAGCAGCGCGTCAACTGCGATCTGTACTACATCGAAAACTGGTCGCTGCTGCTCGACCTGCAGATCCTGTTCATGACGCCGCTGAAGCTGCTGAACACGGAAAACGCCTATTGACCGCCGCCAATCCGTCCGCATCGTCCGGTTTCGCGCTGCCTGCGGGTAACCACCGGCAGGCGGGCGATGCCGCAGCGGTGCAGGTGGTTGCCAATGGGGCGATTGCCTTTGCCGTCTTTCTCGGGGGTTTTGTCATCTTCGAGCCCGCGCCCTACGAGTTGTTTCTGGCAGCACTGCTCGGCGTTTGGGTTATCTGCGGAATGCGCATTCCGCGCGAGGTAGCGCCACTGCTTTTCCTTTTCACGCTGTTCAACTTCGGCGGCATTATCTCCTCCTTCCAGATCGAGGAATATACCCGCGGCCTGATATATGTGGCGGTTTCCTACTTCCTGGCGCTGACATCGGTGTTCTTCGCCATTCTCATCAAGCAGGACATGGGCAGGCTCAGACTGATCTTCCGCGCCTATGTGGTTGCGGCGGTGATTACCTCCATGCTCGGCATTATCGGCTATTTCAATGTCGGCGGGTTTGAAATCTTCACCCGCTACAACCGCGCCATGGGCGCCTTTCAGGACCCGAACGTTTTCGCGCCGTTTCTGGTCGCCCCCGTGCTCTACCTGATCTACGGAGTGGTCAACCGTTCCTCTTCCCTGATGCCGCTGCGCGCCGGGGCGCTGGTCATTTTGCTGCTCGGCCTGTTTCTCGCCTTTTCACGCGCCGCCTGGGGGCTTTCCGTTGTCTCGGGCGGGCTTTTCTACCTGCTCCTTATTGTCAACGAACAGAAAGCGCGTGTCCGGCTCAAATACATCGTCATCGGTGTTGCCGGTGTCGTCGCCATCATCCTGCTGTTGCTGATCGCCCTGCAGTTCGACGAGGTATCCAAGTTGTTTGCCGAGCGCGCCAAGGCGGTGCAGGACTATGATGGCGGACAGGAAGGCCGCTTTGCACGCCATCTGCTCGGCTTCGAGCTGGCGCTCACCAAACCGCTCGGCATCGGCCCGCTGGAATTCGGCTACATCTTTGCCGAGGACACCCACAACAACTGGGTCAAGGCGCTGATGGATTACGGCTGGCTCGGCTTCGTGTGCTGGCTGACCATCATGATCTGGACACTGGTTGGCGGTTTCAAGCTGATGTTCCGCCAGCGGCCATGGCTGCCTTATGTGCAGATCGCCTACGTGGTGTTCTTCGGTCATGTGCTGATCGGCAACGTGATCGACACCGACCACTGGCGGCATTTCTATCTCCTCATCGGCATCATCTGGGGCTGCATGGCACTGGAAACACGCTGGCAGCAGCAGCGCCTTGACACGGCCGGAGGCAATCCCGACGTCGGCCGGATGCCCGCTACCCGCAAGTCACAGGCCATCAATCCGACCGGGTCTGCAAGGACTTCCCTGCTGGAACACTGAATTCCACCGCCATGGCTGTTTGCAGTTGAATTGGGCTTGCCGCTTGCCTATAGAGAGGCTTGGCTCAAGGGCCAGTCGTCGGAGCGTAGCGCAGCCCGGTTAGCGCACCCGTCTGGGGGACGGGAGGTCGGAGGTTCAAATCCTCTCGCTCCGACCATTCGCCTTCGCAGATTCCGGCGAATCCGGAAACCTGCTTCGGCGTGATTGGCCGAAGGCACTCGTCCTTCAAAGCACTATTTCCGGCAGTTTCAGTCCGAGCGCACCTGGTCGAGCAGTCGCTTGCATTCGAGCAATTCGTAGAGCGTTGTCTGCAGGTTGCGGCGATCCTCGACCGACAGGTTGCCGCCGCCCGAAACCGGCAATTCGTCTGCCGCTTCCTTGCCGCCGCGCAACCGGCCAAGCAGTCCCTTGGAGGATTTCTGGCCCTTGCGTTCGGTGAATTCCTCCACCGTCACCGCCTTTTGCCGCGGGGCACTGGACTCTATCTCGGGTTCAGGGGCAACTGCCGGAGGTTCACCGCTGCTGGTTGCCGCCAGCATGGCCGCAGGATCGCTGATGTCGATCTCGCCGCTGCCGATGCCGATGACGAAACGGTTGCCCTGCTCGCGCAGAATGCGCTGGACGCCACGAATGGTATACCCTTCCTCGTAGAGGAGATGGCGGATACCGCGCAGCAGATCGACATCATCAGGGCGATAATACCGTCTTCCGCCACCGCGTTTCATGGGTTTTATCTGGGAAAAGCGGGTCTCCCAGAAACGCAGGACATGCTGGGGAAGATCTAGGTCGTCCGCAGCCTCACTAATGGTGCGGAATGCGTCTGGGCTCTTTTCCAAACTCTACTCCTGCCGAACACTGTTCAACCTGCCGCCCGTCGGCGAATCATAGCACAGGAGGCGGTCGAAAACACCCTGACGGAAGGGCACTGTTGGAAAATTTACCCGATTGGCGGCTTACGGCCTACTCGTCTTCGTCGCCTGCACTGCTGCCGGTATTGCCCTTCAGGACAACATCGCGAAGCTTGTTGGAAGGTTTGAACACCATGACCCGCCGCGGTTTGATCGGCACTTCCTCGCCGGTCTTGGGATTGCGGCCGATACGTTCGTTCTTGCTACGCACCACAAAGGAGCCAAACGAAGACAGCTTGACCGTCTCGCCGTCTACGGCACAGTCGGCAATGGCAGACAGGACGCTCTCCACCAGATCCGCGGATTCAGTGCGCGACAGGCCGACCTTACGGTAAACGGCCTCCGCCAGATCCACACGGGTAAGTGTTTTTCCCCCCATACCTATCCTATCATTTGAAGGAACGACCGACAGCGTCACGCATCGCTTTCCTATCCCACTTCCGGCGCGCGCTTGGAAAATATCCAACAAGACTAGGTTTTTTTGTTTCTTTTTACAAGCAGGTTGGCCAGCGACCCGATGATTTGATTTCCCCAAGGTAAATTTGCTGACATTACCAGCGCAGCAAAACACTACCCCAGGTAAACCCGCCACCCATCGCTTCCAGCAGCACAATGTCACCGCGCTTGACCCTGCCATCGCGCACCGCTTCGCAAAGGGCAAGCGGTATGGAAGCTGCCGACGTGTTGCCGTGCCGGTCGACGGTGATCACCACTTTCTCCGGCGCGATGTGCAGCTTCTTGGCTGAAGCATCGATGATACGCTTGTTTGCCTGATGCGGGATGAACCAGTCGATATCATCCGATGTCATGCCGGTAGCCTCATAGGCAGCTTCGATGACATCCGTGATCATGCCGACGGCATGGCGGAAGACCTCCCTGCCCTCCATGCGCAGATGGCCGACCGTGCCGGTGGTGGAAGGCCCGCCATCGACATAAAGCTTGTCCCGGTGGGCGCCGTCGGAACGCAAATGCGAGCTCAGAATGCCGCGATCTTGCGAAGTCCCCTCGCCTTCCACGGCAGAAACGACCACCGCGCCGGCACCATCCCCGAACAGCACGCAGGTGGTGCGGTCGTTCCAGTCCAAAAGGCGGGAGAAAGTCTCCGCGCCAATCACCAGAATGGTTTTTGCAAAGCCGGTGCGGATGTACTGGTCGGCCGTGGTCAGCGCGAAAATGAAGCCTGAGCACACGGCCTGGGAATCGAATGCCGCGCCATGGTGCATGCCCAACCGGTCCTGGATTTCAACCGCGGTTGCCGGAAAGGTATGATTGGGGGTTGAGGTCGCCAGGATGATCAGGTCGAGCTGATCAACACCGATGCCCGCGTCCTTCAACGCTGCACGGGCAGCTTTTTCGCCGAGATCGGCGGTGGTTTCGCCCTCGGCTGCAATGTGGCGCTGGTGGATGCCGGTGCGCTGGACAATCCATTCATCGCTGGTGTCGACGATGCCCTCGAAATCGGCGTTCTTCATCACCTTTTCCGGCGAGTAGCAACCGCACCCGATGATCGCTGATCGTATCATGTAATTTAGCCTGCCCAGGGAGTATTCAATCAGTTTTCGGTACTTTCGGACAATTCCGGCACTTCCTTGATGCTGCGCAGGTCTGTCGCAATCTTGTCCATAATTCCGTTCGCCACCATGTCATGGCCCATTTCAACGGCCGCTGCAAAGCCTTCCGCATCGGTACCGCCATGGCTTTTGATCACAACGCCGTTGAGGCCCAGAAAGACAGCGCCGTTGACCTTTCTAGGGTCCATCTTTTCGCGCAATTGCTGGAAAGCATTGCGGGCGAAGAAATAGCCGAGCCGGGCCATCAGGGTGCGGCTCATGGCCGAACGCAGATAGGAGGCGATCTGCTTGGCGGTACCTTCAGCGGTTTTGAGCGCGATGTTGCCGGCAAAGCCTTCGGTCACCACGACGTCGACCGTGCCCTTGCCGAGATCATCGCCTTCCACAAAACCGTGATAGTGCAGGCTTTGCAGTTCCGCCTCGCGTAGCCGCTGCCCAGCCTCGCGAACATCTTCCTGTCCCTTGACCTCCTCGACGCCGATGTTGAGCAGGCCAACCGTCGGCCGGTCAAGGTCGTAGAGCGCGTGCGCCATTGCAGCCCCCATCAGGGCAAAATCCACCAGTTGGCCGGCGTCAGCACCAACATTGGCACCGACATCGAGCACCACGCTTTCACCCTTCATGGTCGGCCACAGCGCAGCCATGGCAGGCCGGTCGATGCCCGGCATGGAGCGCAGGCAGAACCGCGCCATCGCCATCAGCGCACCGGTATTGCCGGCGGAGATGCAAACGGCTGCCTCGCCGTTCTTCACCGATTCGATGGACTTCCACATGCCCGATTTCCAGCGCCCGGCCCGCAACGCCTTGGAAGGCTTGTCGTCCATGGCAACGTGGACCTCGGCTGGCACGATGACGGATTTCTTCGCCAATGCCGGAAAATTCGCGAGTTCGGCCGTGATGGCGCTTTCATCACCATGCAGCAGGAAGGAAAGCTGCGGGCGGCGCTCGAGCGCCAAGGCAGCGCCGGCGATCGAGACGGCCGTCCCGAAATCGCCGCCCATGGCATCGAGCGAAATGATGTCCGTATCTGCCATTCTGGCTCTACCGAGAGTTTCCTTGCTGGTCCCCTGCGCCCGCGGCATTTCGAGAACCATCATTCCCACAGACCGGGAAAACACACGAACCCTAGCCATTAGCGGTTTGGCCCATGGGGATCAAGCTTATCCCGACAGTCCAATTCACACCCTGGAGGCTGCATCTGCCTGTTTGCAGGACCAAGCTCGACCGGTTCAGTCAGATTGCTTGAGCTTGCTCAAAACGGCAAAGGGGGACGGCTTGCTGTCTTCTTCGTCGGGCAGCTCACCGGTTTGCTCGAATGTGGCGCCTTCGGCTCTGGGAAACGGTTCGACGGCGAGCAGAAACTGCTCAAGAAGAACTTCCCAGATGTCCAGGGTGTCGCTCTCCAGAACATCCGGCGGATCATTGCCTTCAGCATCGAGCAGCCATTCGCCCTCGCTGTTCAGACGGGGTTTGGCAAGCTTCGAGGTAGACGGCACGAAGGTGCGATCAATGATTTCCTCGATGCGGCTTTCGACCGGCTCCAAGGTCACGATGCAGGCTTGTGTCAGGCCGGCGCGAAGCGTTCCTGCGAGCCTCACCCCATCGCGCTGCCAGCGTTTGACGGTCAGTTCCGCCTTGAAACTTTCGACGCTTTCAGCGCCTGCTTCCTGCGCCAGCCACGCCCGCTCCCCGGCAGTTGCATCGACCGATACGGGCAGGCCTCTCGACGGCAGCACGTTGACCTGAACAGGCATGGTGGGCGCTTGTTCCGCTTTCTTTGCCGTCATCTCCAAATCCTTCCAGCCGCTTGTGAAGAAAGCGCTCAATCCTGCTGTTGCGGCAACTGGGGCCAATCCAGCCGGCCGGCAAGGATCGATTCCGTTTCCTGCGCGTTGAGGCATCGGTCACTGGCGATCATATAATGCGCTATGGCGGTTGCATCCAGCACTGCGGTATCGTCCTCCTGCCTGGCGGAAAAACGCGCCGCCACCTTCTCAGCAAGCAGCACCTCATCCTGGCGCTCAAGCGGGTCCGCGAATTCGTCGACCATGGCATAAAAGCCGCGCAGCAGTTTCTTGTTGCGCTTGGCAACGCTGGTATCGCCGACACCCAGCTCACGAAGCGCCCGGTCGGTATCGCGGACAAACTGGTCAAAGACATCCTGGTTCAGGCTGGCAGCATGAGGGTGCCCATCGCCAACGAGCCGGCGGGAGAACAGATAGACATGCAGCGCCAGGCAATCGAAGCGGCCCGTCACCGTGTCGGGAAACCCGAGACGGAGGAAAAACGCCGGCTGCCGCGCCTGGTTCACAATGGCCGCATACAAAGACTGCGGTATGTCGGAAGTGCGGTTTTTGTTGAACAGGTTCAGGATCATGCGTCCGCCATTGTGACTGCCGCTTGAACGCGCGGCTGGGACTGCTGCATATCAACAGACCCGGTTGAACTTTTTCGCCGCCTCATGTACTGCGTCCACAATTCGGACACCGATATGGCGTAGCGACAGCCCTTGTAAGGCGGCAGGCACGAATTTCAATGCATTCAGACGACATGAATTACAGGCTGGCAATCAGGTTGAGCAAAATGCGTGCAGGATGTGCGGCGCTGGCCCTTGTGGGCACGCTGGCGCTCGGTGCCTGCAACACCGGGGATGTTATCACCAATGGCCCGGTCATCGGCGAGGACCAAGTCGCCCTTGTACCGGTCGGCTCGAGCCGTGAACAGGTCCTGCTGGCGCTTGGTTCACCCTCCACTACCGGCACGTTCGACAATGAGGTGTTCTACTACATCTCCCAGAAACGCCAGCGCGACCTGGCGTTCCAGAAGCTCAAGCTGGTCGATCAGCGGGTCCTGGCGATCTATTTCGACGAAGAAGGCATCGTTCAGCAGGTAGCCGATTACGGCCTGAGGGACGGAAAGGTGTTCGACTTCATCTCGCGCACCACCCCGACGGGCGGCAAGGACCAGACCCTGCTTGGCCGTATTCTCACGCCGAGCAAGAAAGGCGTTACCGCAGCAGCGCCGGCGGTCGGAGAACCCAGCGACAACTTCTAGCGCTCATCGTTTCGGTGCCCCTCACATGGCCGAAAATGCAGGCAAACAAAAACCCCGCCGGAAATGCTTCCAGCGGGGTTTTTCATTTTCTGTATCGAAGATCAGTTGGGATCAGTGGGCGAGGACTGCCAGCAGCAGCAGCGCCACGATGTNNTGATCTTGATCATCGGGTTGACGGCAGGACCCGCAGTATCCTTGTAAGGATCGCCAACGGTGTCGCCGGTTACCGAAGCCTTGTGAGCTTCGCCGCCCTTTTCGTGCTTGACGCCGTCCTTGTCGACAAAACCGTCTTCAAACGACTTCTTGGCGTTGTCCCAGGCACCGCCACCGGCGGTCATGGAAACGGCAACGAAGAAGCCGGTGACGATAACGCCGAGCAGCATGGCACCGAGCGCGGCAAAGGCATCAGCCTTAGAACCGGTGATCCAGTAGATCGCGTAGAAGCATACGATCGGTGACAGTACCGGCAGCATGGACGGCACGATCATCTCGCGGATGGCTGCTCTCGTCAGCATGTCCACGGCACGGCCGTAGTCCGGCTTCTCGGTACCTTTCATGATACCCGGCTTTTCCTTGAACTGCTTGCGCACTTCCTCAACCACGGCACCGCCGGCGCGGCCGACAGCCGTCATCGAGATGCCACCGAAGAGATAAGGCAGCAGGCCGCCGAACAGCAGACCAACCACGACGTAGGGGTTGGACAGCGAGAAATCGACGGAAACGCCTTCGAAGAAGGAGCCCGGCGCAGCCTTTGCAGCGAAGAACTTCAGGTCTTCAGTGTAGGCAGCAAACAGAACCAGCGCGCCGAGACCGGCAGAGCCGATCGCATAGCCCTTGGTAACGGCCTTGGTGGTGTTGCCCACTGCGTCAAGCGCATCGGTGGTAACACGAACCTCGGACGGCAGTTCCGACATCTCGGCGATACCGCCGGCGTTGTCGGTAACCGGGCCGAAGGCGTCGAGTGCAACAACAAAGCCTGCCAGTGCCAGCATGGTGGCAACAGCAATGGCGATGCCGAAAAGACCAGCCAGCGCGTAGGTGGCGATGATGCCGGCAATGATGACGAGCGCCGGAAGCGCGGTCGATTCAAGCGAAACGGCAAGGCCCTGGATCACGTTGGTACCGTGACCGGTGACCGAAGCCTGCGAGATCGAACGGACCGGACGGTAGCCGACACCGGTATAGTATTCGGTGATCCAGATGATCAGACCGGTGATGATGAGGCCGATGAAGCCGCAATACATCAGGTGGCGGCCAAGGAAGGTCTTGCCCGTCGAGGTGGTGAACTCGGTATCCATGCCGAGCCAGAACCAGACGATGCCGACCAGTGCGACAGCCGACAGAACGGCACAGGCGATGAAGCCCTTGTACAGTGCGCCCATGATCGAGTTGTTCGAGCCGAGGCGGACGAAGAAGGTACCGATGATCGAGGTCACGACACAGGAGGCGCCGATAACCAGCGGCAGCAGCATCAGCGTCGTTGCCGCTTCACCGGTAAAGAAGATCGAGGCGAGAACCATGGTGGCAACCACGGTCACCGCATAGGTCTCGAACAGATCGGCTGCCATGCCGGCACAGTCGCCAACGTTGTCGCCAACGTTGTCGGCGATGGTTGCCGGGTTGCGCGGATCGTCCTCGGGAATGCCTGCCTCGACCTTGCCGACCAGATCGCCGCCAACGTCAGCACCCTTGGTGAAGAT
>JAGRLQ010000021.1:0-10091 GCA_020441735.1 Nitratireductor sp. | reverse complement strand
GGGCGAAAATCGAGATCAGCGAAGCACCGAAACCGAGTGCCACCATGGCGTCGATCACCGCGCGGTCGGACGGAGCATAACCGGCAGGGCCAGTCAGGTACCAGAAATAGAGCGCGACACCCAGAAGGGCGAGACCGGCGACCAGAAGGCCGGTTACCGCACCTGCGGTAAAGGCGACACCGAGACCGGCACCGAGGCTCTGGGAAGCTGCCTGGGCGGTGCGCACATTGGCGCGAACCGAAACCAGCATGCCGATGAAGCCTGCAATGCCCGACAGCACCGCGCCGATGGCAAAGCCGATGGCGGTAAGAATGCCGAGCAGCCAGGCAACGATGGCGAAAACGACGATGCCGACAATGGCGATGGTCATGTACTGGCGGGTCAGATAGGCCTGTGCGCCTTCCTGGATATAACCAGCGATTTCCTGCATCCGGCTGTTACCGGCGTCGGCGCTCATGACCGACATGGTAGCCCAGATGCCGTAGACGATGGACAATACGCCGGCGGCGATTGCCAGATAAACAGCAGTCATGGTCGAGAATCCTCTTGTTCTTTTCCCCGAAAGAAAGGCCATTCCACCAGGGCTGAAAAGCCCTCCTACACGTCTTCTCCAGCCGGCACAGAGGGCCTCTCCCGATAGATCAGCAGCCGGTTTTTTGCAAAACCGGCTGCGTCAGCGCGCCTTTTACCCGAAAATTCACGAGTTGCAAGGCTTCAGGCAGTAGCCTTTGGGAGGGTGGAATGATGTCAGGTGGTGGAACTGCCGATTGCACAAATATACCACTAAGTGCGTTACAGACGAAGCTGATCGCGACCTCGTTTAAAAAAAGCCCAATTTCGATTGATACTGGTGAGCATCCTTTACACCCTGTCTGCGCCAACCTGCGACCTAGGAGAAACCCCATTACAAAGCTGATCGCCTTTTGCACCATGGCGTTTGCTCTGCTTTACGGGCTGAATGTTTTCGAGGTGGTGCGCGACGGGGATACAATTGACCTGTGGTTCCTGGCCACGGAGTTCCTGGATACGTTTCTGATAGCCGCAGCAATCTTCTTTGCCACTCATGCCGCCCTACAGTCGCGGGATTTACGCATCACGGCTAGCGAACTGACGATGGACCTGAATGAAGCCAGGGAAAAAGGGGACAAGTGGCAGGCTGCTGCAGAAACCTACGCCCAAGGGATCGGCACGGCGATCCGCGAGCAGTTGGATGACTGGGGACTTTCCGACGGCGAGGCCGATATCGCAATGCTGTTGCTGAAAGGGCTGTCTCATCGCGAGATCGCCCAGCTTCGCAACACAAGTGAGAACACAGTACGCCAGCAGGCGCGGGCTCTTTATGCGAAATCCGGGTTAAAGGGGCGAAACGAACTGTCCGCCTATTTCCTGGAAGATATCGTCATGCCGCTGGGAAGCCCCCAATCCTTCAAAAAAACAGGGTTGTCTTTTCCGGCCAATGGCCAGAAATCCATCTGAGCAGTGCCGGATTTGCGGTTCGTCGCGATCCAACAAATGTGATAATGCTCTCCATTTATCTCCTTGATTCTATTGATTTTTAAATAGCTATCTCGTTTGACCGATTGAACCGGCCGAAAGTGCCGCCGAGAATTCCGTGAATGATAACGACACGGATATTGGCAATGTCCTTTTTCACTCCATCAAGCCGACTCTTGCAGCAAACCAGATTCAAGAGTTCCCAACCGGGAAGGTTTCGATTTCGCCACAAATCAACCACACGGCCAAAACGCAATGCCCGAGCAATCTCGGACTTGAACAGTCTTTTATCCGGCCAATCCGGGATGCTGAATGTCATCGAAATCGGACCCGGCCTTGCTGTTCGGTATCTGGGACGACTTTCGGGAACAGGTTGGCCGGGTGGACTTTTCCGCCGTCTTGAGGTGGGTATCCGCGCCGTTTTTCCGATGCCGCAATGGGGATTTGAAATCTACGAAACCGGCGAATTGTTGCAGGCGCTCGGCGGCTGCAGTCAACTGAAGCTATCGGTCCTCGATTTCGACGCAACCATTTTGAAGGTTGCCGAGCGCCAGCATGGCGAACTGCTTGACGCGCTAATCGCGGCAGATCTTTCGATTTTTCCCAACCCGGCCCTGTTTTCGCATTACGGAAAATATGATGCGGTATTCCATAATGCGGTCATCAAGCGAATTCCGAAAAATCGGGGCCGCACCCACGCGGTGAGAAATCTCATGGCTCTTGCAAAGCCCGGCGGGATCATCACCTCCTGCGCAAGGGACTTTCTGGATGCCGGTTGCATACCTGCCATTGAGAGAAAGGGATTTTGCAGAACCCCATTGGCCTGTCCGATGGATCGCAGGGAACGCACAGAGTCGGAAACATGACCTGAACTGACGGCTCTGCTGCGAGTCCGGGCCTTGTCACCGCCGACAGGGCCCGGATTGTATTTCAGACCACAGCCGGAACTCTGATCACCGCACCACGAAATCGGTGACCCGGCGGAGGGTAACTCGGCGGTTGCGCCATTCGGGTTCGGGCGTTGGCACCAGAAGATAATCCTCGCCATACCCGATGGTCTCCAGCGCGTAGCCGTCAACGCCGAAGCGGCGCACCAGCACCCGCCTCAAGCTGGCGGCGCGCTGCTCCGACAGGATCTGGTTCGAATAGCGCGAACCCACCGCATCGGTATGGCCTTCGATCAGGAAAACCTCGGCCGGGTTGCGCCGCAGGATACGCCGCATGGCGATGGCGATTTCCTCCGCCTTCCACTGCTCGGAATGGGGAATGCGGGCGGAGCCGAACTCGAAATTAATCGCCTGGATATCGATGGAAGGTGCTGCGACGCGCAGATCACGGCGGCGTTTCAACTCGCGCCGCTCGACACGGTCCTGGCGGCGCAGCCGCTTGCGGGGGGCAGCCGAAAGCGAGCGCTCGATCTGGGCTGCATTCGGCACATGCTGGGCGAGTGCCGTGGCCGGAACAGCAGCGGTGAGAACGGCTGCGGCTGACGAGAGAATGAGATTTCGGCGGTTAAGCATGATAGCCTCCTTCTGGCAGATGCGTTTGCGTTGCCTGGAGACACATTGAGGCAGATACGCTGAACCGGCGCTGAACGGGCCGTTCAGGCTTGCGGCGGCGTCAGGCCAGCTTCTGCCGGCCCTTCAGCCACCACAGGCTGAGGAGACAAAGGCCGACGATCGGGAAGACGATCCAGTTCATGAAGTCCCAGCCCATATTGTTGAGCGAGAGACCCGACATCAGGCTCGCCATGGCGACCGAACCGAACAGGATGAAGTCGTTGGCACCCTGAGCCTTGTTCTTTTCATGCGGTTCGTAGGTGTCCGTGATCATCGACGTGGCGCCGATGAACCCGAAGTTCCAGCCGACGCCGAGCAAGATGAGCGCAAGGTAGAAATGGGCAAGTGAAATGCCGTTGAGCGCGACGATGGCACAGGCAGCCAGAATGAACAGGCCAATCATGACGATGCGCTCCTTGCCGTAGCGGGCAATCAGATGGCCGGTGAAAAAACTCGGCACGAACATCGCCATGACGTGCCACTGGATGCCCCAGGTCGAATCGGTGATGTCAAAGCCGCAGGCGAGCATGGCAAGCGGCGCTGCGGTCATCACATAAGACATCAGCGCATAGGAGGCCGTGCCGCAGATCGCGGCAACGATGAAGCGCGGCTGGGACATGATCTCAAGCAGCGGGCGCTGCGGCTTGTTGGCCAGTTCCTCGGCCGATTTCGGCGGGTGGCCCGGCTCCATGAAGCGGATGATGACCATGCTGAGCAGAAACAGGCCGGTGCCCCACAGAAATGCCCCTGCAAAGGGAACGGGCTCGAGAAAATCCTTGAACCGGAGGATCATCTGCGGGCCGACAATCGCCGCGGCAATGCCGCCGATCAGCACGATGGAGATTGCCTTGGGCCTGTATTCGGGCATGCCCCGGTCGGCTGCGGCAAAGCGGTACTGCTGCACGAAAGCATTGGAGGAACCCGCCATCATCAGCGCGAAGGCAAACAGCCAGAAAGACTGCATGCGGATCGCCTGCACAGCGACCAGCATCGCGGTGGCGCCAATCAGCGCACCGAAAGTAAAGCCGTTGCGGCGGCCGATCTTGCGCATCAGCATCGCAGCGGGAATCGACATCAGCGCTGCGCCGAGATTGAAACCGGTTACCGGCGCGGTTGCCAGGGATTTGTCGGCGGCCAGAAGATAGCTGCCAACCACACCGCCAAGCGCAATCGACAGGGGCGCAGCGGCACCGTTCACCGCCTGGCAGGCCGCCAGCAGGATGGCATTCTTGCGGGCAACCGCGTTTTCGCGGGCTTCCGCCTCGATGACCGCCATGTCCACGTTGTCACTCCCCGGATTCGCCAAAGAAATGGTCATAGCCGTGCGGGCCGTCAAAAGCCATGGGCAATCCCGCCGCATCGGTAATCACGACTCCTTCCGCCTGTGGCAGGATTTCACCGATGGGGTGGCAGCGGGCAATGCCGCCGGCGGCTGCAAGCGCTTCGGCCTTTTCCGGCGGAACGGCGAACAGGCAGACATAGTCATCGCCACCGGTAAAGGCTTCCTTGAGGCTGAAGTCTTCGTGCTTGATGAGGCTGCGCACCTTCTTGTGCAAGGGCACTTTGTCTGCCTCGATGCGCGCTCCGGTGCCGCTCGCCGTACAGAGCCGTTCGAGGTCAATCAGCAACCCGTCGGAAACGTCCATGGACGCCGAAGCGTTATCGCGAATTATCCTGGCGTAGATATCGTTGAAGGGGATCGTCGGCGCACGGTATTCGCTCACCAGCTCGTCCAGACTACCCTCCCCGGCCTTGCTTGACCAAGCCGGATCGGCAAGCGCCCTGAGGCCAGCAGCCTTGGTGCCGATGGGTCCGGTAACGAACAGCCGGTCTCCTACCCGCGCGCCGCCGCGTTTTACCATCCGGCCGTGGGGCACTTCGCCGATGGCGGTTACGGACACCGAGATCACATCGCCGCCAATGGCCAGATCGCCGCCGAGGATCCTGCCATGGGCGCGGGCGGAAAGCCCTTTTGCAAAACCGGCAAACCAGTCTTCGGTTGGCACCTGCGGCAGCACCAGCGTCACCAGATAGCCCAGTGGCGCCGCACCCTTGGCAGTCAGGTCGGACAGGTTGACGGCAATTGCCTTGGCAGCAATGTCGGCCGGCGGGTCGCCCGGCAGGAAATGGGTTTTCTCGACAATGGCATCGGCAGTTAGAACCAGTTCCATGCCTGCAGACGGTGTCAGGCACGCCGCATCATCCATCAGCCCCAGCCCGCCGGGCGCCGCCAGCGGTGCCAGATATTTCTGGATCAGATCCGTCTCGTTTACCGGCACATCTGCCTCCGGGATTGACGCTATCCCTCGCCGCCCGCCGGCAGTTCGGCGAACGGTTCGTCGCGGTGCGTGCGGGCGATGCGGTCAAGCACACTGTTGACCAGCTTGTGCTCGTCCTCCTCGAAGAAGGCGCGGGCTACATCGACATATTCGTTGATGACGACCCTTGCCGGCACGTCCTTCTTGGCCATCAGTTCCCAGGTCCCTGCCCTGAGCACCGCCCGCAACAGGGTTTCAATACGGGCAAGCGGCCAGTCCGGCGGCAGGGTTTTGGCGATCAGCGGGTCGATCTTCTTCTGCTCGGCCAGGACGCCGGAAAGGATGGCACGGAACCATTGCGGATCGGCCTCGCGATAGGTGTCGGGCCCTTCTTCAGGATCGATCTCCTTGCCGAGGCGGAAATTCTCGAATTCGGCAACAACATCCATCAGCCGGGCCGATGTCAGGTCCATCTGATAAAGCGCCTGCACAGCGGCAAGGCGCGCGGCGCCCCGCTTGTTGGCGGCCTTTGAAAGCTGTGCTGCCGGCTCAGCCATTGGCGCCACCCAGTTTCTGCTTCAGTTCGATCATTGTCAGCGCCGCGCGGGCTGCAAACCCGCCCTTGTCGAGACGGGCCGGATCACAGCGTTCCCATGCCTGCTCGCCGTTTTCCGTGGTCATGATGCCATTCCCAAGGGCAAGCTTCTTGTCCACCGACAGATCCATCAGGGCGCGGGCGGATTCATTTGCCACGATGTCGAAGTGATGGGTTTCGCCACGAATGACCACGCCGAGTGCTACATAACCATCATGGGCTACACCGCCGTCCTTGGCGCCCTTGACGGCAAAGGCGATGGCTGCCGGGATTTCCAGCGCACCGGGAACGGTTACGACATCGCAGGTTGCGCCTGCAGCTTCGATAGCAGCCTTTGCGCCCGTCAGCAGGGCATCGGAAAGATCGTCGTAAAAGCGCGCTTCAACGATGAGAATGTGCGGCTTGTCTGGCATGGTCTGCTTCCGTCAGGACGGCTGGTTTGTGCCGCCTATTGGGCGGCAAATTCGAATGGCGGGGAGAAACCACGCAGCGGCGGTTTTGGCAAGTTTAAAGTCCCGCGGGCTGCCGTGCAAAGGATGCAGGGCTTGCAGCGTTACCTGACCGCCTGGCGGCTGTTCGACTGGGCGATTACGCGGGCATGCAACTGGTCATGATCGCCGAGGGGAATGTGCGAGGATTGGTAGACCTTGCGTTCGAAAATCGTCGACGTGTTGCCCTTGGCCATCTTGGCTCTTGCGCGGGTGCAGTCGATGTAGGAGCAGGTCAGATTGTCGGCCTTGCGCACATTGTCCGGGATCGGCTGCAGATGCGTGCCATCGACAATGCCGAGATAATTGACCGGCACACCCTTCTTGTCGAGTTCGTTGGCGATCACGGTCACAAGGTCGGCGCCGAGAGAAATGCCGATCAGGTTGATCATCGTGTCGGGGTTTTGCCGCCAGGCGGCTTCCGCCTCCTTGATGACCTTCGGCGCGATGATCGCCGGGCCCTCGACCACGCCCATATAGGAGTAGATTTCGGCTTCCGGCATTTTCTTCTTCAGATTGCGGAAGCCGTAGCCGATGAACGGTACGGCACTCAGAAGCCCGTTGATGAGATAGGTCTTTTTCGGCGACTGTGCAGCGGGCGCAAGACCGTCCCCGAGCTGAGGCGCCAGCCGGTCAGGCGTCGGACGGACGGCGGCCGGGTCCAGTGCTGCCAATGCGGGACCTGTTTCTGATTCCACGCCCGGCAAAGGTGCCGTCGCCTCCGGTTCAACAGCTGTCATCGCCTGCAGGCTATCGGAATTGGCAGGCTGCGGCGCAATGCTGCTTTCAAGTTCGGTGGCAGAAGACGTCGTGGCTGATTCCAGCACATCTGATGATTGGCACGAGGCAAGCAGCATCGCAGCCGACGCAAGGCCGGCAATGGCAGTCGTTGTTTTGGCAGGCTGTCTCAAGTCCAGCACCCTCTACGCTTTTACACGCGCCCCAGCACGCGTCAGTGTGCGCCTTAGCGGCTAACCTTGACCGGAACATGGCAGCGCGGGTTTAGCTTTCGCGGGCTTCCATCAGCCGGGCAGCATAACGCGCCATCTGATCAACCTCCAGATTGACAGGATCGCCCTTCCTGCGGTCGCCCCAGGTGGTGACTTCCAGTGTATGGGCGATCAGCAGAACGTCGAAGCGGTTACCTTCAACGCCATTCACGGTCAGCGAGGTGCCGTCGAGCGCCACTGACCCCTTGGGTGCGATGAACTTCGCCAGAGGCTGCGGCGCTTCCAATGTGAAGCGCGTCGCCTCACCTTCTGCCCTGACACCGACGATTTCGGCCAATCCATCGACATGGCCGGACACCATGTGCCCGCCCAGTTCATCGCCGATTTTCAGCGAGCGCTCGAGGTTGATGTGCTGGCCGGCCTGCCAGCCATCGAGCGTCGTCAGCCGCAGCGCTTCTTCCCAGGCCTCGACCTCGTGCCAGTTTTCTCCCTTTGCGGTAACGGTCAGGCAGACACCGGCATGGGCAATCGATGCGCCGATAGCGATGCCCGAATAATCGTACCCTGAGCAGATACGGAACGCCTTGCCGCCATCGCGCTGCATGACGGCTTCCAGCGTGCCGATTTCGGTGATGATGCCGGTGAACATGCTACCTACCCTTCCGGCGAACCGTGTAACGGGTCAGCCGATCTTCGCCAAGAGCAAGCGACTCGCGTTCGTCAAAGGCTGCAAATTGCTTGTCACCCACCGGCGAAGTAATGGCGTCGCGCGCATTGCCGATCCGGACAGCGCCCGCAAACAGCATCAATTCGTCGACGAGATCTTCCTCAAGAAAGGCCGCGGCGGTTTTTGCTCCGCCTTCGACCAGAACCGAATGAATGCCGATAGCCGCCAGATCCTCCAGCAGTTCCGGCAGCGCCACGCGACCATCGGTTGTCTCGCAGGGCAGGATTTCGCAACCCTGCGCTCTGAGCGCGGCGCGATGGGTTTCGGATACGCCCTCGCCCAGCACCATGATCGTGCGCGTCACGCCTGCTGTCTGTACCGTCTTTGCGGCCAGCGGAATGCGGCCTTTGGGATCGAGCAGAATGCGGATCGGCGAGCGGGCTTCAAGACCCGGCAGACGGCAGGTCAGTTCCGGGTTGTCTTCGATTACCGTGCCTGCACCTACCAGAATGGCGTGATGGCGCGCGCGCATCAGATGGCTTTGCGCCCGGGCCACCGGACCGGTGATGGAAACCTGCCCCTGCCCTTTCTTGCCGATGAAACCATCAGCGGAAACCGCCAATTTCAGAGTCACTTGCGACCGGTTGTTCGCTTTCTGAATCAGATAGGCAGCGAGCCCTTCGGCAGCGTCCCGTGCCATGCAGCCAGCCGAAACCTCGACACCTGCTGCGCGCAGCATGGCGTGGCCTTTTTCGTTGACCCGCTCGTCGGGATCAACCACCGCCGTCACCACGCGTGCAACACCGGCATCGATCAGCGTCTGGGCGCAGGGCGGTGTGCGACCGTGATGTGCGCAGGGTTCCAGCGTCACATAGGCGGTCGCGCCTTTCGCCAGATCGCCGGCTTCCGCCAATGCCAACGGTTCGGCATGGGGTCTGCCGCCCGGCGCCGTAATACCGCTTGCAATCACATAGGCGCCCTCGCCATCATCGCGCACCAGAACACAGGCAACCGACGGATTGGTGCCTGTTAGGCCCTCATTACGCCGCGCAAGGCGAATGGCAGCCGCCATGAAGCGTTGGTCGATGCGTTCCTGATCCATGGCGGGATAGGTAATGGCTTGAGCGGCAAAGGGGAAGAGAGCAGTTAGCGATTAGTGGGTAGTGATTAGCGGGTAGATTTGAGCCTGAAAGGATAAGTGCTAATCGCTAATCGCTAACCACTAACGACCAACCACTCCCTGCTACTTCTCCGCCTTGTCCATCTCGTGCAGGAAACCCTCGAAGTCTTCCGCCTTCTGGAAATCCTTGTAGACAGAGGCAAAGCGCACATAAGCGACCTCGTCGATCTGTTTCAATCCGTCCATGACCAGCATGCCGATTTCCTCGGAGGGAATATCGCCCTCGCCGCGGCTTTCGAGCTGGCGGACGATCCCGGTAATCATGCGTTCAACGCGCTCGGGATCGGCATCGCGCTTTCTCAGCGCCGTCTGCACCGAACGGGTAAGCTTGTCGCGGTCGAAGGGAACACGCTTGCCGGACTTTTTCGCCACCGTCAGCTCGCGCAGCTGGACGCGTTCGAAGGTGGTGAAGCGGCCACCGCAATCGCTGCATACCCGGCGGCGGCGGATGGCGGTATCGTCCTCCGTCGGACGGGAGTCCTTCACCTGGCTTTCGGTCGAGGAGCAGTAGGGACAGCGCATGGCAATTCAGCCGTTGGTAATTAGTCGTTAGCAGTTGGTTGTCAGTTGCATAGGGATCGTCGGGCTCCGTTGCAAGCTTGCGGCATATTCCAACAGTCCAACATCGATCCACTAACCGCTAACGACTACCCGCTCCTCACCCCATATAGCCGTACATCGGGAAGCGGTCCGTCAGTTCGATGACCTTCTTCTGCACGGCAGCTTCCACGGCGGCATTGCCTTCATCGGAATTGGAAGCCTTAAGCCCGTCCAGGACTTCGGAGATGAAACTGCCGATCTCGGCAAATTCGGCCTTGCCGAAGCCGCGCGTCGTACCGGCTGGCGTGCCAAGCCGGACGCCCGAGGTAACGAACGGCTTTTCGGGATCGAAGGGAATGC
>JAGRLQ010000020.1 GCA_020441735.1 Nitratireductor sp. | reverse complement strand
CGGTTTTCCATCTGCCAGGAACCGGCCGCGCCCTTGGAAAGAACGCCGATGAGTTTTTCCACATCGAGGCCGGCATTCTGGGCAAAATGAATGCCTTCCGACAGGCCCTGCACAAGGCCGGCAATGCAGATCTGGTTGACCATCTTGGCAAGCTGGCCGCTGCCCGTCGGCCCCATCAGGCCAATCATGCGGGCATAACAATCGATCACCGGCTCGGCTTTCTTGAAGGTAGCCTCATCGCCACCGACCATCACGGTGAGAACACCGTTTTCAGCTCCTGCCTGGCCACCGGAAACCGGCGCATCGAGGAAGCCGATCTCCTTTTCGGCAGCAAGCGCTGAAAGCTCGCGTGCAACGTCTGCTGAAGCCGTCGTGTTATCGATGAACACGGAACCGGCCTTCATGGCTTGCAGTGCACCGTCTTCCCCGGTCACCACGGAACGCAGGTCATCATCATTGCCGACACAGGCAAAGACGAAGTCACAGTCCTGGGCTGCCTCCTTCGGAGTCAGCGCCGATTTTCCGCCATGTTCCCCGACCCATTTTTCCGCCTTTGCAGCGGTGCGGTTATAAACGATGACATCATGACCGGCCTTCGCAATATGGCCCGCCATGGGATAGCCCATGACACCCAAACCCAGAAACGCAACCTTTGCCATAGCTTCCTCCTGAAAACACACTTTGCTTCCGTTTAACGGCAAATGCGCGAAAGGCAAGGAGTGGTGGCAGAGGCAGCCAGTGGCCATGCGTCATAAAAGACGGCGGATGATGGTTTGCGCTCAATTTGTTGGGACTGAACTGAATCTGACTTTTTTGTCTACTTACCATCTTGAAAGCATGAGCCCTGCCTCGGTAGCCTTTTCCGGTACACGTCTCCCGGTCGAACAGCATTTAGAAGCAGGTACCACTTCTTGAGCCCACAGATGCGCTTTGTATCTCCAGCCTTGGGGCTCCGCACCTTTGACAACGCTCGCAGTTCAACCCGTTATTCTGTGCGGTGGTAACGGAACCCGCCTCTGGCCATTGTCGCGAACGGGTTTTCCAAAACAGTTTCTTTGCCTGACCGGGAAAGACAGTCTGTTTCAATTGGCAGCCAAGCGGATAACCGGTCTTGAAGCAGATGGTGTTGTTGCTTCCCGCCCGCTCGTGGTGACGAATGAGGCGCATTGGTTTCTCGCGCTTGAGCAATTGCGGGAAACAGGCATTGAAGTGGATAGCCTGCTGCTGGAACCTGCCGGTCGCAACACCGCTCCGGCACTTACCCTGGCAGCTCTCCACGCTCTGGAAAGCGGGACCGACCCTGTTCTTGTTGCTTGCCCGGCGGATCACCTGATCACCGATACCGCAGCCTTTTCCCGTGCCGTGCAACTGGCCGTCACGGAAGCTGCCAGGAACCGGATTGTTGTTTTCGGTGTTGTGCCTGACAGGCCGGAAACAGCTTACGGTTACATCAAGACAGATGCTCCGTTGCAGCAGGACCAGATACTGCGGGTAAAGAGTTTTACCGAGAAGCCCGATGCGGCTACCGCTTCCCGCTATCTTGGTGCAGGTTGCTACTTCTGGAACTCGGGCATTTTTGTGCTCAAAGCTTCGGTGTGGATGGCCGCCATCGAGACATTCCGGCCCGATATCGCCCAAGCCACCAGGAATGCCTGGAAGCGGCGCAGTATCGATGGAAAATTCGTCCGGCCCGATGCTGATACCTTCGCTACCATTCCACAGGAGTCCATCGACTACGCCGTGATGGAGAAATGTCCTGACAGTGCTTTCTCCCTACGTGCGGTGGCACTGGATGCCGGATGGAGCGATCTGGGCACCTGGGATGCGGTATGGAGGGCTCTGCCCAAGGATGCTGACGACAATGCCCATTTCGGTGACGTCGTTGCCAGCAAAAGCCGTAACACACTTGTTTTTGCCAGCAGCCGGCTTGTCGGTCTGGTAGGCATCGACAACGCCGTGGTCATTGAAACACCGGATGCCGTTCTCATCGCCAATCCGTCACATGGTCAGCAGGTGAAGGCCATCGTTGAAGCGCTGGGTGAGGCGGGAAGAGAAGAGCCTTTGTTTCATCGAAAGGTACACCGGCCCTGGGGCTGGTATGACAATCTGGATGCCGGAAACCAGTTCAAGGTGAAGCGGATCATGGTCAAACCCAGAGCCAGCCTGAGCCTGCAAAAACACCGCCACCGGGCGGAGCATTGGGTTGTCGTACAGGGAACCGCAGAGATCACGCGTGGTGAGCAGACATTTCTGTTGCAGGAAAACCAGTCAACCTACATTTCGCCCGGCAGGATTCACCGGTTGGCGAATCCCCGAGCAACGCCTCTTGAAATCATCGAGGTACAGACGGGCAATTATCTTAGTGAAGATGATATTGTGCGGTTTGACGATGTTTACGGGCGGGACACAGATTAGCCCCGCCAACTCCAGATGACCCGCAAACGGTATATCGTCCTGACACACCGTATGGTCGGCACCGCAATGGATATCGAAAGCTTCTCGAGCGCGGCGTCGGAAGCCCTGCTTCAAATGCGAGACTCGTGCCGGTATCATGATTGACGCAAGCTGCGTTCTGTTGCACGTCAGGCAATGCTGTTATCGTACCGACACAAATGACAGCCAGACACGCGAATGCCGGCGGAGATTGAGACGTGATTTCCCGGCCGGTATTTCCCGGGCATGCGGGAAAACGGTCAAAGGAACGGACTATCGTAATGGTTCATCTGGTAACGGGCGTTGCAGGCTTTATCGGGTTTCACACCGCCAGAAAACTGATTGAGCGCGGCGATGCGGTGGTCGGCCTTGATTCCGTCAATGACTACTATGACGTTGGCCTGAAGGAAGCGCGGTTGAAGGTGCTGTCGGAAGCCGCGCAAGAAGCTGGCGTTCCCTATACCTTCATTCGGGCAAACCTGGCGGACAATGCCGCCATTGAAGCCTGTTTTGCAGACCACAAACCGGTCCGGGTGATCAATCTGGCCGCTCAGGCGGGCGTGCGCCACAGTCTGGAAAACCCTCATTCCTATGTAGAATCGAACGTTCTGGGCTTTCTGAACCTGATCGAAGCCTGCCGGAAGAACGGCGTCGAGCACCTGACCTATGCCTCTACATCGAGCGTCTATGGCGCCAACACGACGATGCCGTTTTCCGAGCACAATGGTGTCGATCATCCGCTGCAGTTCTACGCGGTGACCAAGCGCACGAACGAGCTTACCGCACACGCCTATGCCAATCTCTACGGCCTTCCGGTCACGGGCTTGCGCTTCTTCACCGTCTATGGACCCTGGGGCCGGCCGGACATGGCACTGTTTCTGTTCACCCGGAACATTCTTGCCGGAAAGCCCATTCAGGTATTCAATCACGGCAAGCACACGCGGGATTTCACCTATGTCGACGACATTGTCGAAGGCGTGATCCGCTGCAGCGACCGGACAGCCACGCCCAATCCCGAGTGGAATTCCGATACGCCTGACCCGGCGTCTTCAAAGGCACCGTTCCGCATCTACAACATCGGCAACAACAAGCCCGTGCAACTGCTCGATTACATCCGGGCCATTGAGGAAGCCGCGGGCCTAACGGCAGAGCTCGAGATGCTGCCGATGCAGCCGGGTGACGTGCCTGACACTTATGCTGATGTGAGTGAAATTTCCGCTGCAACCGGCTACCAGCCCAACACCGATGTCAAACAGGGTGTGGCAAATTTCGTCGAGTGGTACCGCGGCTATTACGGCGTCTGAGGCTATATCGCTATACGGTAAATGGCGGAGAGACAGGGATTCGAACCCTGGGTACGCTCGCGCGCACAACGGTTTTCGAGACCGCCCCGTTCGACCACTCCGGCACCTCTCCGCAGATGTTCGCAATGACTTTGATCGAACGGCGCATCCCATATCGGGAGTGGTCGAACTTATCAAGTGAAAGGTGCGCTGCCCTGCAGCCCATGCAGGAGTTGGCGACCACTCCGGCACCTCTCCGCAGATGTTCGCAATGACTTTGATCGAACGGCGCATCCCATATCCGGAGTGGTCGAACTTGATCCAGGTGAAAGCTGCGCCACAGGGAGGCGAGTTGGCTATCGGCGAGGTTTTTTAACCCCTTCTCCGGTTGACTTTGCGGGCCGTTTCGACCTATATGCCGCCCGACTGCGGCGCGGAAACTCTCTGCGCCCTGTTTTTTCGGGCCAATAGCCAAGACACGTCCTGGCCGGCCCGCAACCAGACCGGAAATCAGACTGACAAAAAGACAGGCTGGCCGCCTGCTTACACGCAGCATGGCCAAGACCCTGTGACAGAACATCGGAAGGAAAGAAAATGTTCGCAGTCATCAAAACCGGTGGCAAACAGTATCGTGTTGCCGCCGAAGATGTCTTGAAGATCGAAAAGGTCGCCGGAAATGCCGGTGACATGGTGGAATTCGGCGAAGTACTGGCTGTCGGCAGTGAAATCGGCGCACCGCTCGTTTCGGGCGCGGTTGTTACCGCCGAGATCCTGGAACAGGGCCGCGCGAAGAAGGTGATCAGCTTCAAGAAGCGCCGCCGCCAGAATTCGCAGCGCACCAAGGGCCACCGCCAGCATCTAACCACCGTCAAGATTGCCGAAATCCTGACCGGTGGCGCGAAACCATCGAAGAAGGCTGCCGCCAAACCGGCTGCAAAAGCTGAGAAGCCGGCTGAGGAAAAGAAAGAAGCTCCCAAGAAGGAAGCAAAGGCTGAGACCAAGGCTGCCACCCTCTTCACCGCGCCGGAAGGCGACGGCGACGATCTGACCAAGATCAAGGGCATTGGCCCGGTTGCAGCCGGACAGCTCAACGAACAGGGCATCACGACCTTTGCCCAGATCGCCAAGCTGAGCGACAAGGACATTGTACGTATCGACGAAGCCATGCCGTTCAGCGCCGACCAGATTTCGGATTGGCGCGATCAGGCCAAGGCAATGAAGTAAGCGACGCAGGAAGGAACACTCTCATGGCACACAAGAAAGCTGGCGGTTCTTCGCGCAACGGTCGCGATTCGGAATCAAAACGCCTCGGCGTCAAGAAATTCGGCAATGAAAATGTAGTTGCCGGCAATATTATCGTGCGCCAGCGCGGTACCAAATATCACCCCGGCACCAATGTCGGCATGGGCAAGGACCACACCCTTTTTGCCCTCGCCGATGGCAAGGTGGCTTTCTCGGTCAAAGGCAATGGCCGCAGCTTTGTAAGCGTGGAAGCCCCAGCCGAAGGCAAATAACCGGCACGCGATGCCGGATTTTCCGGCCTCTGACCGACGTTGAAAGGGGCCGGTTCACGGCTCCTTTTTTGTTTGCCGGTCAAGTTTTTCCCGGGGACAGGCAGCACGCCAATCGATCGTCACGGTTTGTGGTATATTGCGATTCGAAGCGACACCGTCCCCATCGACCCGTAATCTCAAGTGCAGGCGCCAATGATGCGCCAAAGGTCATATGATGACTGCTTTGAAACAAGACTACACTGAATCGGCGCTGTTTCTCGACACGCCGCTGCTGATGACGGACCGGCTGGTCCTGCGGCCGCCTCATGAAGAGGATGCCGAGGAACTGGCCGTGCTTGCCAACAACATCAAGATCGCACGCATGCTTGCCCACATGCCGCATCCCTATTCGCTGAAGGACGCAAAGACCTTCATCGAACGCGCAAAGCGCAATGAGGGCCGCGCCTGCATCTATTCAATCGCGGAAGCCGACAGCGGAAAGCTGGTCGGCGTCGGTAGCCTGCACGATGTCGAGGAAGAACCGGAGCCGCATCTGGGTTACTGGATCGGTGAACCCTATTGGGGCAAGGGCTATGCGACAGAAGCAGCCCGTGCGCTGGTCGATCTTTACTTCAAGGTGACCTCGCGACCGATCCTGCTGGTCTCGGCCCGGGTGAACAACGAAGCCTCGATCAAGATCATTCGCAAATGCGGTGGCCATCACACCGGTTCGAGCGAAGCGGTTCATCCCCTGCTGGGCGAAAAGCAGAAGCTCGACCATTTCGAGATCACCCGCGAAAGCTGGATGGGCGAGATCGCCGCCTGATCCATGCTCGAATTTCCGGACCGCCGCCATGAAGTTTCTCGATCAGGCCAAAGTGTATATCCGCTCGGGAAACGGCGGAGCCGGCTGCGTATCCTTTCACCGTGCCAAGTATCAGGAGTTCGGCGGCCCTGACGGGGGCAATGGCGGCAGGGGTGGAGATGTGTGGGCAGAAGCCGTCAACGGGCTCAACACGCTGATCGACTATCGCTACCAGCAGCATTTCAAGGCCCAGACCGGCGTTCACGGCATGGGCCGCAATCGCGACGGCAGGACGGGAGACGACATCGTCCTGAAGGTGCCGGCCGGAACGCAGATCTATGAAGAAGACAACGAAACACTGATCTGCGACCTGCAGCAAACGGGTGACCGATTCCTGCTTGCGAAAGGCGGCAATGGCGGTTTCGGCAACGCCCATTTCAAGACCTCGACCAATCAGGCACCGCGCCGCGCCAATCCCGGGCAGGAGGGCATCGAGCGCACCATCTGGCTGC
>JAGRLQ010000223.1 GCA_020441735.1 Nitratireductor sp. | reverse complement strand
CCTGCTGGAAATAGGTGAACTGGGAAACTTCCATCCCGTCACACCAGACTTCCCAGCCAAGCCCCCAGGCACCGAGTGTCGGACTTTCCCAGTCATCCTCGACAAACCGGATATCATGCAGATCGGTATCGATGCCGATAGCCTTGAGCGAGCCGAGATAAAGTTCCTGCAGATCGGGCGGAGAAGGCTTCAGGAGCACCTGATACTGGTAATAATGCTGCAGGCGGTTGGGATTCTCGCCATAGCGCCCGTCGGTCGGGCGGCGCGATGGCTGAACATAAGCCGCATTCCAGGCTTTCGGTCCCAGTGCGCGCAGTGTCGTTGCGGGATGAAATGTGCCCGCGCCGACCTCCATGTCATAGGGCTGCAGCACGGCGCAGCCATATTCCGCCCAATAACGGTGCAGGGTCAGGATAAGGCCCTGAAACGAGCGCGTGGGGTGCATGTGAGGCGCTGTTTCGCCAGTTGATGATGCGGCTTGGTCAGGGTTCAAGGTGGCGTTCCCGGTTTGGCTACAGGCAAGAAAAGCAATGGGTGTAGCCGGTTTTGTTGCATCTTGCGCAACTGCGCTCCGTAAAGCATTTGTCCCACCGAGCGTCAAGAAAATCAGCCCCGGTTGCCATAAACGACACATTGCGGCGTGGAGCGGACTTGCTGCCCGGCAGTCTCTGAAGTAGGCGGGCGGAGGAATAAAATCACCAGTAGCAGGACGCGACATGCGAGAAGGCGTCATCAAGACCAAGGTAACTGAAGTCTCGACGACACGGTCGCGTTTCCTGGCGGTTTCCGGCGTTATCCTGTCCTCGACCATCGGCGCGATGGCAAGCGGACTGCTGTTTGCCTATATTCCGGTCAAGCTTCTGTCGCTGGGTTTCGAACCCTGGGTTGCCGCCTCGATGATGCCGGCGGTGGCTTTCGGCGGCCTGGCGGGCTGTTTTGCCACCGGTCCCCTGCTGCGCATGTCGGGCCATGCCAGGGTGTTCATGCTGCTCTACGCGCTGATCGTCATGTCCACGGTGGCCATTGCCTACTTCGAACATCCGCTCGCCTGGCTTTTCGCCCGCATGGGCTACGGTTTTGCCATCAACGGCGTCTTCATTGTCGCCCAGAGCTGGCTTCATCATGCCAGCACGGACGATATCCGCGGGAAGGTGATAACGTTCTTCTACATCGGTTACGTCGTGGCGCTGGGTTCGGGCAGCTTCCTCGCCGGTTACATCGACAATACCGGTAACAGCATTCCCGTACTGGCCACCGCCTTCATCGCGCTTGCCATGCTGCCGGTTGGGCTGACCCGCCTGCCCCAGCCCGATCCACCGGAGAGAATGCCGGTCAACATCCGTCAGGTCTGGCAAATATCCCCTGTCGGGCTGGTTGCCATGTTTGCCGTGGGCGGCGCGACCATGCTGATGCAGTCGATGGCGCCGATCTACACAACAGCGCTGGGCTATGGCCCGAAAGACGTCGGCCTGCTGATGCTGCTGATGCAGATCGGGCTGATTGCGATCCAGATGCCGATGGGCGCGCTTTCCGACCGGGTCGACCGGCGTATCGTGCTGGCACTGGTCTCGGCAGGCTCTGTCGTGATCGCGCTGATGGCGTTCGCTACCCATGGCACGCTGGGCCTTGCCGCGCTGATCCTCATCTTTGCGCTGTGGAATGGCTTCAACGAGACGATCTATTCGGTTTCGAGCGCGCTTGCCAATGACCGGGCCGATCCTTCCGATTATGTCATGCTGTCTTCAACGCAGATGATTGCCTGGTCGCTTGCCGCCTTCATCGTGCCGGCAACGGCCACCGCCATTCTGGCTTTCATGCCAATCCAGTTCTTCATGCCGATGGCGGCAGGGATTTCCGCAACCTTCCTGCTCTTCGTCCTTTACCGCATGCGCCAGCGCAGGGACGTTGTGGCGGAAGACAAGGAAACCTTCCAGACGGTCACGGCCCAGGTTGCCTATCCGGGCGATTATTCAAACCCGGATGCCTACGAGGATGAGGATGCCGGCACCAGCGAAGGCCTGATCAACTGACCGGCAACTGTATTATGCCTGCGGCACGCAGATATTTCCCGACCCGATTGGCACCGCGCTGCCGCTGACGCGAACGGCTGAAATCGCATTGCCTGCCAAATCGATCTCAAGCCCAAGCTCGCTGCGGCGGCCCATTTCGACGCCCTGTAAAAGAGCAAGGCGATTGGTCCCTTCTTCAAGCGCGCCACAGCTGAGCAATTGTGAAGCAAGAATGGCCGTCGCAGAGCCGGTTGCCGGGTCTTCCGGAATGCCGGCCGTGGGCGAAAACATCCGCGCCTGATAATCGGTGTCGTCATTACCGGGCGTGTAGAGATAGGCGCTGTCGACCTTGGCGGCAGCAATCATTTCGCTCCAATGGGGTTCTCGAACGCCGGCACGACCGAGCGCGTCAAGCGAGGCAATCGGGATATAGAGGAAGGCCGGGCCGCCAATGTGGACACCCGGCGCATGGCTGCCGAAACCGATGTCAGCCTTGTCCAAACCGAGAGCATGGGCTGCAAGTTCCGCCGAAGGCGCATCGCCCGCATGGGGGATGGGAACGACGGGGGCCGTAAACTGCGCGGATATCATACCTGCTGCGCAGCTCACATCGACCGGAACGAGGCCCGCCACTTCCTCAAGCGTGATGGTTGTTTTGAAATCATCCTTGCCGGCAGACTGCTTGCTTGCCAGGTGAATGGCGCAGCCGATGGTGGGATGGCCGGCGAAGGGGATTTCATCGGTCGGAAAGAAGATACGGACCTTCGCCGAATGAGCAGGGTCTACCGGTGTCTGAACGAAGATCGTCTCCGAGAGATTGAACTCCCGCGCGATGGTCTGCATTTGAGCAGTGGTCAGGCCGTCTGCATCCTCGACAATTGCCAGCGGATTGCCGCCAAACGGCTCTGCGGTAAAGACATCCATGGTGGTGAAGGGCAGAAGGCGGGACATTGTGACCTCAGGTGCAAATGGCAGCTGAAATTCAGCCCCGATTCTTGTCCTTAGGACGATAAACCCCGTCCTCGCCCTTTTCCAGCGACTCGACCGTCCTGGGTTCGCGGCTTGCTTCCTGCTGACGCAGTTCCTCGCCAACCGTCTCCATCTGCCGTTTCAAGGCACGCCAGGCATACCAGACCAGACCGCCCACAAGGCCCACAGCGATCAGTTGCGGCATTCAACCCTCCATTGGTTCTACAGGCGCTTCTACAGGCCGTAACGCGCCCACAATGCCCGTTCTTCGGCTGCTTCGGCAAGACTTGACGGCAAGACTGCGGCAATTTCACTGCCAAGGCCGGAAGCAAGGCCCGTTGCCTGAACGCCGACCGCCGGTACCGGCCTGCCGAGCAGATTGCGCCTTGCCTGCATCAACTGGAGCTTCGTCTTGGGACCGTAGCGTTCCTTCATGACCGTACTCATATGGCCGAAGCCGTCGATCAGGCCCTTTTCCTTGGCTACGCGCCCCGTCCAGTAGAGACCGGAAAAAATCTCCGGATCATCGGCCAGTTTCGAGCCACGCCGCTCCTTCACCATGGAGATGAAGACATCGTGCATGTCTTCCTGGAGCGCCTTGACGTGGGCCACATCGGATTTTTTCTCCGGCTGGAAAGGATCGAGCGAAACCTTGTTCTTGCCCGCTGTATACACGCGGCGCTCAATGCCGAGCTTGTTGATCGCCTCGACGAAGCCGAAGGTTGCCGCCACCACACCGATTGAACCGACAATCGAGGTTTCATCGGCAATGATCTCATTGCCTGCAAGTGCGATCATGTATCCGCCGGAAGCAGCTACATCCTCAACAAACATCACCACCGGCTTCTTCTTTTCAGCCGAGAGCTCTCGCACCCGCGAATAGATCAGCCGCGACTGAACCGGAGAGCCACCGGGGGAATTTACCGAAATCGCGACGACCGGCGCATCCTTCACCTCGAAGGCGCGCTGTAACGGACCGGCCACAGCCGCAAGCGAAAGGTTCTGCCGAAGGGGCGATGACGACGCCATGATGGCGCCATGCATTCGCACAACGGGGATAACCGTGTCCGTCTTTCTCAGGACAGAGGGCAGCAGTCTTGAAAATCTCATGAAACCATCCGCTAACAGCAAGCTATCGGGTTTGACATGGGTAACGGGCAGGCAAAATGCAAGTGGCGGTTGCCAAAAGCGCCGGGCCGGACCAACCGGCCGGGCACTAATCGAATATCACCCGGGCTTCGCCGTTCATCAATGCTTCGGCCAGTTTTGTCGGCTTCCCGTCATTTTCGTGCAGGACGAGGCCCGGCATGATGGTGAGCGGAGCGCGCGATCCCTTGACCATCCGAAGCAGGATTCGCTTCGCGCCTGCATCAATCTTCGAATGGACGGGCACGATGGCAATGCCGCCAAACCGGCCCTGGGCACACGCTGCCACCTCACCGATTTTCTCGGTCCGGTAAATCATGACCAGCATGCCGCCAGGTTTGAGAATGGCGGTCGCCGTCCTGATCCAGGCATCAAGCCCAAACAGGCCCATGACATGGGCTTCTGAACGCATCGCGTCGGGAGAAGCACGCTGGGCGTCATGATTGTAGGGCGGGTTCATGATCACGTAGTCGAAATGGTTTTCCTTGAGGCCCGCTTCCTGCCGCTTGCTGCCGCTCAGGGTGACATCGGCCTGCAAAACGCCGGTTCGGTTTGCGAAGGTCAGATTCGACCGCAGCCGCAGGTTTTTCTTAGCGAGGCCAGCCATCTGGGCATTCTTTTCAACCAGAGTAGCCTTGAGAGCTGGATTGGCGACAGCAGCGGCCAGACCGGCAACGCCCGCGCCGGCACCGAGATCGGCCAGTTCTCCCGACGCATCTTCCGGCAGTGAGGCGGCAATCAGCAGCGCATCGGAACCGGAGCGATGGCCGGTTGCAACCGGCTGCTCGGCCTGAAACCTGCCACGATAAAAATCGTCCAGCGAGGTTTCGAGATCAGCCAGCTCCGACAATGCCTTACTTCCTTGTACCGCTACGGTCATTGGCTTTCAGAAAATCCGACAAACCGGCATCAACAAGCAGTCTGCGGGCTTTCACCTCCTGATCATCTTTCACCATCACACGGCGCGGGAGAATTCCGATCGAACCCTCCAGCACGCTCATGTGCTGGTCGAGGACAAGGTGAGCGATCTCGGCCTCACGGAACAGCGATTCCATGAGCGATATCGCTACCAGATCATTGGTTCTCACCAGTTCGATCATATCCATCCATATGACAGCACCGCTGCCACTCATAACCTGTTACGGTTTGTGCTTTCAGGCAAGTAACAGATCGGCGGCCATGATAACGTTACGGTTATTGCGAGTTGATGTCCGGCAGCTAATTGCCGGCACCATACAGTCCTGAGGTACCGCTTGGGCAATCTGTCACGCTTGCGCCTGCCGGTCGATGAGCTAGAAAGAACTGCGGAAGTAGGGAGTATGGAATGTCAGGCGTAGTCGTATCTTTGGAAGAAGCAAGCGGGCGGGCAAAAACCGGCAAACCGGCCAGCATCAAGCCACTGATGGATCTGGTGCAGGCAGATATGGAGCTGGTCAACCGGCTGATCCTCGCAAAATGCGGTTCCGATGTGGAACTCATCCCGGAAGTTGCCCGCCATCTGATCGACAGTGGCGGCAAACGGCTGAGGCCGATGCTCACGCTGGCTTCTGCCGCCATGTGCGGCTACACGGGCAATCATCATGTCACGCTGGCGGCAAGCGTCGAGTTCATGCACACGGCAACCCTGCTGCATGACGACGTGGTTGATGAAAGCGACCGGCGGCGCGGAAAACTTGCCGCCCGCATGCTGTGGGGCAATCAGGCCAGTGTCCTCGTCGGTGACTTCCTGCTCGGCCAGGCGTTTCGCATGATGGTGGAAGCAGGCTCGATGCAGGCGCTCGATGTCCTGTCCCATGCCGCCACGGTGATTGCCGAAGGCGAGGTGCTGCAGCTTGGCACCGCGCAGAACCTAGATACCACTCAGGACGAATACATGGAGGTGGTTCGCGCCAAGACAGCGGCGCTGTTTGCTGCAGCGGCTGAAGTTGGCCCGATTCTCGCCGGTGCGCCGAAACCGGCAATTTCCGCCTTCCGGTCCTATGGCAACAATCTCGGCCTCGCCTTTCAGTTGATCGACGATGCGCTGGATTATGGCGGCTCATCGCAGACGCTGGGCAAGAATATCGGCGACGATTTCCGCGAAGGCAAGGTCACCCTGCCGGTGCTGCTATGCTTTCGAAGGGGCAGCGAAAAGGAACGCACCTTCTGGCGGGAGGCCATCGAACGTGGCCAAACCGACGATTCGCGTCTTGAAGAGGCGATGCGGCTGATGCGCGAGCACAACGCGCTTGAAGATACGCTGGCCAGAGCCCGTCAGTTCTGCGAGCTTGCCCAGGATGCGCTCGCGACATTCGAGGACGGCGAGCACAAGCAGGCCCTGATCGAAGTGCTGGAATACAGCCTGATGCGGGCCAACTAGAAGCCGATTTCATTCATTTGGGGCGCTCCTTGCCGTAATTTGATCGCAGTATTCCTTGATCAGGCAGGCTGACATGGCATATGCCGGTTCAGGCTGTATCGCCAAAAGCAAACCGAGGACTGACGCATGGAAGAAAAGGCGGCCCGGAAAGACCGGCACAAGCGCACAAACACGCGGCGCAGCAACACCCGGTCGTCTTCAGGAATGGTGTCCCTTTCGGTTCTGGCGGGCATGGCGTGCACGATGGCCGTGCTGCTGCCCTGGCCGGTAATTGCCGACAACTACCTCGAAAGCCTGGAACTCGGCAGCGCGACCCTGAAAATCGTTGATGCCAGCGATGAACTGCCGTCGCTTTCCGGCAGTTTTCTTGCTGCCCAGAGCGCGGGCGCCAATGGCGACGAGGATGAGGCCATCCGGAGCTACCGTCGGGCTGTCGAACTCGATCCGGAAAA
>JAGRLQ010000222.1 GCA_020441735.1 Nitratireductor sp. | reverse complement strand
AAGGTGCTGCAGGTCCGCTCGGTGGAAATGGCCATGGTACATGGTGTAAAAACCTTCGTGCGTTCCAGTTTCGAGGATCCGGATGCAATCGACAGCAGTCCGGGTGCCTCGCCGCCTGGAACGCTGATATGTGATGAGGATGACATCGTGGAACAGGAAGTCGTAACCGGTATCGCCTACGCCCGTGACGAGGCGCAGATTTCGCTTCGCAGGGTGCCGGACAAACCGGGTGTTTCCGCCTCGATCTTCGGCCCGCTGGCGGAAGAAAACGTCAATGTGGACATGATCGTGCAAAGCGTCTCGGAAGACGGTTCGCGCACCGACATGACCTTCACCGTGCCGGACAGCGATGTCGAACGGGCACTGAAAGTGCTGGAAGATCACCGCAGCGAGATCGGCTACGAACTGATCCAGAGCGACAAGGGCCTGGTCAAGGTGTCGGTGATCGGCATCGGCATGCGCAGCCATGCCGGCGTTGCCTCGACGGCATTTGCCGCGCTTGCCAAGCGCGGCATCAACATCCGCGCGATCACGACATCGGAAATCAAGTTTTCGGTTCTGATCGATTCGGAGTATACCGAACTGGCGGTGCGCACGCTGCATGCTGCCTACGGGCTCGACGACGCGGCGTGAGCCAATTGCGATTGGCGGCTGACAAGGCAGGCTGCAAGCCATAAGATCGTGCAAAAGGAAAACAGGCGCCTTTTCCCGTCAAGGGGAGAAGGGGCCGGGTTTGTGGGCGCCATCGCAACGGGATGGCGAATGATGCAATGAACGAGCAAACCGGCGGACCGCGCACGCTGCTGAAGCGGTTGCGGGAAGTGATGGCCGAGGATCTGGGCGCCCAGGAGCGCCTGGACAAGATCGTGCGCCATATCGCCGCCAACATGGTGGCCGAGGTCTGCTCGGTCTATGTGCTGCGCTCAGACGATGTGCTGGAACTGTTCGCCACCCAGGGCCTTAATCCCCAGTCCGTGCACGAGGCTTCGCTGCGGGTGGGTCAGGGCCTGGTCGGTACCATCGCCGCGACGGCGAGAACGCTCAATCTGGAAAACGCCCAGAAACATCCCGCCTTCCGCTACCTGCCGGAAACGGGCGAGGAAATCTTCCACTCCTTCCTCGGCGTGCCGATCCTGCGATCCGGCCGGGCGCTTGGCGTGCTGGTGGTGCAGAACCAGGATCAGCGTGTCTATCGCGACGACGAAGTGGAAGCGCTCGAAACCACGGCGATGGTGCTGGCGGAACTGATTGCCGCCGGTGAACTGGAAGGCCTCGACAAGCAGGGGCAGGGCCTCGATCTTTCCCGTCCGCTCAATCTGAAGGGAACCGCTCTTGCCGACGGGATCGGCCTTGGGCACGTGATCCTGCACGAGCCGCGCGTGGTGGTGACCAATCTGTTCAACGAGGATGCCGAATACGAGACGCGCCGGCTGCACCAGTCGCTCGCCAAGCTGCGCTTTTCCATCGACGACATGCTGCAGCACCGCGAAGTGGCGCGCGATGGCGAACATCGCGAAGTGCTGGAAGCCTATCGCATGTTTGCCAACGACCAGGGCTGGGTCAGGCGCATGGAGGAGCAGATCCGCAACGGGCTTACAGCAGAAGCTGCGGTCGAGAAGGTGCAGAGCGACAACCGCGCCCGGATGATGCGGCAGGCCGACCCCTATCTGCGCGAACGGCTCAACGATTTCGACGATCTCGCCTACCGGCTGCTGCGGGAACTGGTCGGCAAGCCGCACGGGCCCGTCACCGACCGCGGCGACAAGGATTACGTGGTCGTTGCCCGCAATATGGGGGCAGCCGAACTGCTTGACTACAATGGCCCGGCGCTGCGCGGCCTTGTGCTGGAAGAGGGCGCGCCGACGAGCCATGTGGTGATTGTCGCCAGGGCGCTCGGCATTCCGGTGGTTGGCCAGGTGCACAATGCGCTTTCCTATGCCGACAGTGCCAATCCCGTCATCGTCGATGGCGAGGAGGGCATGGTCTATCTGCGTCCCACCGAAGAGGTGCAGGAGGCTTATGCGGAGAAGGTGCAGTTTCGTGCGAAACGACAGGAGGTCTATCGCAGTCTGCGCGATACGCCTGCCGTATCGAAGGACGGCAAGCCGGTCAGCCTGCTGATGAATGCCGGGCTGCTGATGGATCTGCCCAATGTGATGAATTCGGGGGCTGCGGGGATCGGCCTGTTCCGCACCGAATTGCAGTTCATGGTTTCCTCGCGCTTTCCCCGCACCGGGGAACAGGAGCAGCTTTACCGAGAAGTGCTCGACAGCGTGGAAGGCAGGCCGGTAACCTTCCGCACGCTTGATGTGGGTGGCGACAAGGTGCTGCCCTATCTGCGCAGCGAACAGGAGGAAAATCCGGCACTGGGCTGGCGGGCAGTGCGTCTGGCGCTTGACCGGCCGGGGCTGTTGCGGGCGCAGTTGCGCGCCCTGCTGAAGGCCGCCGCCGACCGGGAACTGCGCGTCATGGTGCCGATGGTCACCGAAACGCGTGAGGTTCTGCAGGTGCGCGAGATCATCAAGCGCGAGGTCAGCCTGTTGACCCGTTTCGGACACCGTATTCCCCGGTCGCTCGCGCTGGGAGCGATGATCGAGGTGCCGTCACTGCTTTATCAGCTTGATGATCTGATGAAGGCGGTAGATTTCGTTTCCGTCGGCTCCAACGACCTGTTCCAGTTCGTCTTTGCCAGCGATCGCGGCAATGCCCGCATCGCCCGGCGCTACGACCATCTCAACCGTGCTTTCCTGCGGGTATTGCGCAAGATCGTGGTGGCTGCCGAAGCCCATCAGACACCGCTGACCTTGTGCGGGGAGATGGCCGGCCGACCGCTTTCGGCCCTTGCGCTGCTGGGTCTCGGCTTCCGGTCGATTTCCATGACGGGCGCCGCCATCGGCCCGGTAAAGGCAATGCTGCTGGAAACCGACATCGGCAAGCTCGAAGGGACGCTGCTTGCGGAAATCTGCAAGTCCTATGGCGGGCAGACGATCCGCGAATTCCTGATGGATTTTGCCGATTCGAACGGCATTCCCTACTAGCGATCCATCCTTCCGCCTCGCTGCCGGCAACCGGCAAATCTTCCATTCCGAGACCTTTGTAATTTCCCATGCTTGATCCTGCAAAACTGGCGCAACTGACTGGCCGCTTCGAAACGCTCGAACAACAAATGGCGGCAAATCCCGATGCGGAAACCTATGTGGCGCTGGCATCGGAATATTCCGGCCTTGAGGCGGTTGTTGCCAAGGTTCGTGAACTACAGGCAGCGCAGGGCTCGCTTGCCGGTCTCGATGAACTGCTCGCCGACAAGTCTGTCGACAGCGAAATGCGCGAACTGGCGGAAGCCGAGTATCCTGAACTGGAAGAAGCGATCGAACGGCTTTCGGGCGAAATTCAATTGTTGCTGCTGCCGCGCGATGCAGCCGACGACAAGAGCGCGGTGCTTGAAATCCGCGCCGGAACAGGGGGCAGCGAGGCGGCGCTGTTCGCGGGCGATCTGTTCCGCATGTATGAGCGCCATGCGGCGGAAAAGGGCTGGAAGGTGGAGGTGCTGTCGGCAAGCGAGGGCGATGTGGGCGGCTACAAGGAGATCATTGCTTCCATCAGCGGCAAGGGCGTCTTTGCACGGTTGAAGTTCGAGTCAGGCGTCCACCGGGTGCAGCGGGTGCCGGAAACCGAAGCCGGCGGGCGGGTGCATACGTCGGCAGCAACGGTAGCGGTGCTGCCGGAAGCAGAAGAGATCGATGTCGAGATTAAGGCGGAGGACATCCGCATCGACACGATGCGCGCTTCGGGCGCCGGCGGCCAGCATGTCAACACGACAGACTCAGCCGTGCGCATCACCCACCTGCCGACGGGGATCGTGGTGACCTCATCCGAAAAGTCGCAGCACCAGAACCGCGCCAGCGCGATGAAGACGCTGCGGGCCCGGCTCTATGACATGGAGCGGCAGAAGGCGGATGAGGAACGGGCAAGCTCGCGCAAGGGACAGGTCGGATCCGGCGACCGGTCGGAGCGCATCCGCACCTACAATTTTCCGCAGGGGCGGGTTACCGATCACCGCATCAACCTGACGCTCTACAAGCTCGACCGGATCATCGAGGGCGAAGGACTCGACGAGATTATCGATGCGCTGATCACCGATCATCAGGCAAGCCTGCTGGCTGCCGAAGAGGCAGACGCATGAGCCTGAATGCCGCCAGGGACAAACCGGCGGAGCGCCTGCGCGTCGGCGAGTTGCTTGCGAATGCAAACCGCAGACTGGCCGATGGCGGCATCGAAACACCGGCGCTTGATGCGCGCATCCTGCTGGCCGAAGCACTGTCGATGGAGCCGGGGCAGGTGATCAGCTGCGGCGGTGAGATTGCAGCCGGCGAAGCGGTAAAAGCATTCAAGGCGATGGTCGACCGCCGGCTTGCTGGCGAACCCGTTCACCGTATTCTCGGACGGCGGGAGTTTTTCAGCCGGATGTTTCATCTGACACCGGAATGTCTCATCCCCCGGCCCGAGACCGAGTTGCTGGTGGAGCGGGTGCTAGAGGATGTCGGCCCGGATACCAGCGCGCGGTTTGCCGATATCGGCTGCGGCAGCGGCGCCATCTGCGTTTCCCTGCTGGCGGAAAGACCGGGACTTGCGGCCGTTGCAACGGATCTGTCGGAAGGCGCCCTTGCGGCGACGCGCGAAAATGCGAAACGCCACGGCGTTGCAGAACGGCTCGAAACGGTGCGCGCCAGCTATCTGGAGAATGTGGAAGGACCATTTTCCTTCATCGTCTCCAATCCGCCCTACATTGCCACCGGCGACCTGGCGGGGCTGTCGCGGGAGGTGCGCGAGCATGACCCGCAACTGGCACTTGATGGCGGGGCGGACGGGCTTGAAGCCTACCAGGCAATTCTTTCCTGCGCACCGCAACATCTCGAAGCCGACGGCCGGCTCTATCTTGAAACCGGGCATGGCCAGCATGATGCAATTATGCAACTGGCGAAGGAATTGCGCTGGGGAATTGTTTCCAGCCATCTTGATCTTTCCGGCCTGGAACGCATGGTGGTACTTGAGAAACGCTGAGTCGCCAGGGACAAGCAGTCAGGCGGCGGGGCAAGGGGATTAATCTATTTCGAAGAAAAGGCTTGGAATTGCCCCGGTTTGGCGCTATTGCAGCATGAACCGTGTGCGAGACCTGCTGGTCCTGGACCACACGATGTGATCTCACCAGTTCATTTGCCCCACCTTGAAAAAGGGTCAGGGAGCCTGATGAAGATGCGGATTTGAACGCATTATCAATCCGTCCGGCTGGGGTAAGGGAAGAAGCAAGGATCGCAGTTTCCAGGTATGGAGCAAGCAGCCGAAAGCTGACGTGGGCAACAGGATATGCCCGCAGAAACGGGCCAGAGCAATTCAAACCGCTTAACTCGCCAGGCATGACCGCCTGGCAAACCGCTGAAATGTTTTTCCAGGGCAAGGATAGTTGAAGACGCCATGAGGCAACAGCAGAACAACAAGAATCGCATGCGCGGCCGGGGACGTAACAAGCCCTCCAATTCGCTCAACCGGAACTATGAGAGCAACGGACCCGACGTGAAGATTCGCGGCAATGCCGCTCATATTGCCGAGAAGTATTCGACGCTTGCCAGGGACGCCCAGTCGTCGGGCGACAGCGTGATTGCGGAAAACTATCTGCAGCATGCCGAGCACTACAACCGCATCGTTCTTGCCGCCCAGGCCCAGCGTGAAGAGGCGCAGGCAAACCGCGCGCGCCACAATGACGCCGGGCAGGATGATCAGCCCGACGTCAATGACGACGACCGGGCGGAGACCAATGCAGCCGGCAACCGGGAAGAGAGTGGCGACGACGGTGATGTGCGGCAGGCAAGCCGCCGTGGCCGCAACGGCCGGGCGCCGCGCCAGCGTGAAGACGCAGACGGGAATGAAGACAGCGCGATGGAAGCCGATGCCGAAGAGGCTTCAGAATCCATGGCTGCAGAGGCGAATGGCGACGCCGGCAATGGCGATGAAGCGCCCCGAAAACCTGCCCGCACGCGCCGGACCACCCGTTCAAAGCCGCAGCCTTCTGGCGGCATGACGGAAGATGCTGCTTCCCTGCCGCAGGGCCTGCTGGGCAATGACGCCGGGCAGACGGTCGGCGCCGAAGACTGATCCGCATTCCGGTTTCCTGACGCCCGGGTTTTCCCTAGATCGTTTCACCGTTAGGTGGAAACGACAGCTCTTGCGAAACAACCGAATTCATTTACGCATTTCGATTTTTCCGATTCCGTCGAAATCGAAATTGCTCCTAGGCATGAATTACTTCAGCCCCTTCAATACAGGGCGAAGCGTTCCTATATCTCCAGCATACGGGCCTGCCGTAAGGGGGCTCTGTCTTCAATCAGATTTGCCGTGCCTATGAAGGGCGGCAAGCGCGGGAGATACACATGGATATTGAAAAATATTCGGACCGGGTGAAGGGATTCATCCAGTCCGCACAAACTAGGGCCCTCAATGACGGGCATCAGCAATTCACCGCCGAACACGTTCTGAAGGTTCTTCTGGAAGACCCGGAGGGCCTCGCTGCCTCGTTGATGCGGAAAGCGGGTGGACGGGCGAAAGACGCCCTGATGGCGACCGATCTGGCGCTCGACAAGATGCCGAAGGTCGAAGGCGGCAATGGCCAGCTTTACATGTCGCAGCCGCTGGCCAAGGTTTTCACCACAGCGGAAAAGGCAGCCGAGAAAGCGGGCGACAGCTATGTCACCGTCGAACGCCTGCTGCTGGCGCTGGCGATTGAAAAATCCGCCCCCACTTCGCAGATTCTCGAAAAGGCCGGCCTGACCGCCAACGCGCTCAACACCGCGATCAATGAGCTGCGCCAGGGCCGTACTGCCGACTCGGCCAATGCTGAAGCCGGTTACGATGCGCTGAAGAAATATGCCCGCGACCTGACCAGGGATGCGCGCGAGGGAAAGCTCGATCCGGTGATCGGGCGTGACGACGAAATCCGCCGCGCGATCCAGGTGCTGTCACGGCGCACCAAGAACAACCCCGTCCTGATTGGCGAGCCCGGCGTCGGCAAAACGGCGATTGCCGAAGGCCTAGCGCTTCGCATCGTCAATGGTGACGTTCCCGAAAGCCTGGAAGACAAACGCCTGCTGGCCCTCGACATGGGCGCGCTGATTGCCGGTGCTAAATACCGCGGCGAATTCGAGGAGCGGCTGAAGGCCGTGTTGTCTGAAGTGCAGGCGGCAAACGGCCAGATCATCCTGTTCATCGACGAGATGCACACGCTGGCGGGTGCGGGCAAGGCGGACGGCGCGATGGATGCCTCCAACCTGCTGAAGCCGGCGCTTGCCCGTGGCGAGTTGCACTGCGTGGGCGCCACGAC
>JAGRLQ010000221.1 GCA_020441735.1 Nitratireductor sp. | reverse complement strand
CAGGGCAGGGACGAGTAAAATGACTGAGAGGCTCCTGTGAGGGGATTTTCTAGGCTGTTGTCTGTGGTCAGGATGACCATTTTGGCTGTGGTGATAGCGGCAACCGGAGGCGGTGTGATCATCGCTGGCTCCATTGCCACTGCGAACGTTGCCGAGGCAGCGGTTGTCAGCACGATATCGGTGCGCGGCAACACTCGAATGGATTCCGAAACGGTGAAGTCGTTCCTGACGATCGAGCCGGGTCAGCCGTTTTCCAACGCAGATATCGATGAATCGCTGAAGGCACTGTTCGCGACCGGTCTGTTCGCCGATGTCAGCATCTATCAGTCCGGTTCGTCGCTCGTTGTCGAAGTGGACGAGAATGCCGTCATCAACGAGGTTTTCTTCGAGGGCAACAAACGGCTCAAGGATGCTGCGCTTGCCGGTATGATCCAGTCGCAGGCGAGGGGGATTTTCTCTCCGGACATCGTGGCGTCCGATGTTGCCATGATTGAAGAAGCCCATTCGCGGGTTGGCCTGGGCGATGCGGTCGTATCATCCGAAATCGTTCCGCTTGCCAACAACCGCGTCAATGTTGTCTTCAAGGTCGGAGAAGGCGGCAAGACCAAAATCCGCAGCATCAGCATTGTTGGCAACAACGCCTTCCGGGAAGCGCGGCTGCGTGAAGTATTGAGCACCAAGCGGACGAATCTGCTGAGCTGGCTGCGCAATGACGACATCTACGATCCCGACAAGCTTGCCGCCGACGAGGAAAAGCTGCGCCGTTTCTACTTCAACAATGGCTATGCCGATTTCCAGATTCTCTCGACTTCGGCGGTGCTGGACGAGGTTTCCAACGAATACAACATCACCATCACGGTGGACGAAGGTACCAAATACACTTTCGACAACATCGCAATCGAATCGACGCTCGACGGCGTTGCTCCCGACTCGCTGTATTCCTTGTTGAAGACGAAGCCTGGCAAGACCTACAGCGCGGAAGATGTCGAGGATTCGATTATTGCGCTGACCGAGGCCGTGGCTGCCCAGGGCTATGCTTTTGTTGACGTGGTTCCGCGCGGCAACCGCAACTTCAATTCCAGTACGATCGACGTAACTTATCTGATTGACCAGGGCGCACGGACCTATATCGAGCGCATCGTCATCGTCGGCAACGACATGACACGCGACTACGTCATCCGCCGGGAGTTCGATATTTCCGAAGGCGATGCCTTCAACCAGGTTTTTGTGCAGAAATCGAAAAAGCGGCTCGAAAGCCTTGGCCTGTTTGAGCGGGTTGATGTCTCGACGCGCCAGGGTTCTTCGGCAGACCGTGTTGTCATTGTCGTACGGGTAGCCGAGAAAGCCAGTGGCGATTTCTCCGTTGGTGGCGGTTTCTCTTCCTCCAGCGGCGCGCTCGGCGAAATTTCGTTCACAGAAAAGAACTTCATGGGTCGCGGCCAGCTGTTGCGGATTTCCGGCAGCTTTGGCGAGGCGGAGGAAAACTACCGCCTGTCGTTTACCGAGCCGTATTTCCTTGGCTACCGCATGTCAGCCGGTTTCGATATCGGCCGGAGCTCGCAGGGGGATACCGATCGCAGGCGTTATGGTTCGACATCAACCTATGGCTCCATACGGTTCGGCCTGCCGCTTACCGATAAGAGCCGGGTATCGGTCTTCTATTCCTACAATGACAGCTCGACCGATATTGATGATGATCTTCTGGATCCCGGCAAGTCGCTCGTTGCGCCGGAGGATGGAATTCAGGGTAATTCCAAGGGCGAGCTGTCGGCTGCACTTGCGCCACCGAGTTCTCCCACCGACTGGACACGTTCCGGTTTCGGTTACACCTGGACCTACAACACGCTCGACGACCAGGTTACGCCGCGTGATGGCATGCGTCTTGAGCTAACCCAGACGGCTTACGGGGCCGGTGGTGACGCCAGCTACCTATCTTCGGAAGTAAAAGGACAGCTTTTTGCCACACTGTCCGAAGATTTTGATTTTGTTGGCCTGTTGCAAGGCAGGGCCGGCGCCCAAACCGTCTTCGGTGGTAACAGCGGGTATCGCACGCTCGACAACTTCTTCCAGGGCGGCCGTGCCATTCGCGGTTTTGCCAATAACGGCTTTGGCCCGCGCGATCCGGTAACCGGTGATGCGCTGGGCGGCATGTATTACTGGAATGCCACGGCGGAAGTGAACTTCCCGGCGCCATTCCTGCCTGAAACCTTCGGGCTTCGCGGTGCATTCTTTGCCGATGCCGGTGCCCTGTGGGGTGTCGACAGCGGCGGCAAGAAGGCAATTGCCAAGTCTAATCCTGGGATCACCTCTTCGGCAATTGGCGATGTCAACGACGACGCGATGCGGGCATCCATCGGTGCCTCGATCATCTGGAACTCGCCTTTCGGTCCGTTGCGCTTTGACTATGCCGAGCCAATCGTGCGCAAGAAATACGACGATTTGCGCCGCTTCAGCTTCGGTATCAGCACCAGTTTCTAGGAAAAGCGGACGTTATATCTGCGAAAAGGGGCGGCAGCGCCCCTTTCTTTTTCACGGGATCGGTGCCACACAACAATCTGCTAGCCCACGACAAGCCGTCTCATGTCAAGCCATTCGTTTTTTACGATCATTCCGCATTCGCTCAGCGAGCTGGCCGAGAAAATCGGCGCCGAAATCGTTTTCAGCGACGGCCAGACAGATTCTGCGGCCATTGAAATTTCCGCCGCCGCACCGCTTGAAGATGCCTTGCCAGGAAGCGTGGCCTTCATCGACAATCGAAAATACGCCAAACATCTGGCAACGACGCGGGCATCGGCGGTTATCTGCGAGCAGCGTTACGTGGCGGATTTGCCGCCGGGAACGGCCGGACTGGTACATGACCAACCCTATCGTGCCTATGCGGCAGCCCTGGACCTGATTTATCCGACGGCAGCCAGGCCGGAAGCCGTTACCGGCGAGACCGGCATTTCGCCCAAGGCCCATATCGGGGAGGGGGCGACGCTTGAAGAAGGCGTGATTGTGGAAGCCGGTGCGGTCATCGGGCGGGGTGTGGCCATCGGGGCGGGTAGCCGTATTCTTGCCAATGCCGTGATCGGCGAAAACGTCCAGATCGGACGCGGCAGTGTTGTTGGTGTCTGCGCCTCCGTCTCCCATGCCTATGTCGGCGACGGCGTAATCATCCATGCCGGCGTGCGGATTGGCCAGGATGGATTCGGCTTTGCCATGGGGCCGCAGGGCCATCGCAAAGTCGCACAGATCGGCCGGGTGATCATTCAGGACAAGGTCGAAATCGGCGCCAATTCGACCATTGACCGCGGTTCGAACCGCGACACGGTGATCGGCGAAGGCAGCAAGATTGATAACCTTGTCCAAATCGGCCACAACGTCACTATTGGCCGCCACTGCATCGTGGTGGGGCTGGCGGGCATTGCCGGCAGCGCAACGCTGGGAGACTTTGTGGTGATTGCAGGCCAGGTGGGTATCGGCGGTCACACCACGGTGGGAACCGGAGCACAGGTGGGTGGCGGTGCCGGAACGCACACCGATATCGCGGCCGGGCAAAAGGTGATCGGTTATCCAGCCATGCCGGTCAAGGACTGGGTACGCCTCAACATGAAACTCAAGGCCATGATCTCCGGCAAGGCGGTTTCAGACAAGGGCAAGGAACAGGACTGAGCGGGGAAGCAGGAACATGGGTGAAGCAGACAGCATCGGGCCTATCGAGATCGGCGAGCTTTTCAGGCTGCTGCCGCACCGCTATCCCTTTCTGCTCATTGATCGCATCGAGAGCATGGATGGCGACAACAGCGCCATCGGCATCAAGAACGTCACCGTCAATGAACCGCATTTCAACGGCCATTTTCCTGGCGAGCCGATCATGCCTGGCGTACTGATCGTAGAGGCAATGGCCCAAACCGCTGGTGCCATCACCGCCAAGGTTCACTCGGGTGGCAAGCGCAAGCTGGTTTATTTCATGACCATCGATGAGTGCCGTTTCCGCAAACCGGTGCTGCCGGGCGACCGGCTCGAACTACACGTCAACAAGATCCGGCAACGCGGCAACATCTTCAAGTTCGACTGTCATGCGATCGTCGATGAACACAGGGTTGCCGATGCCCGTATTGGCGCAATGATGGTCGATTCCGAAGAGGCCGGTCAATGAGTTCGAAGATACATGCCAGTGCCGTGGTTGAAGACGGTGCTTCGCTCGGCGAAGATGTCGAAATCGGCCCGTTCTGCCATGTCGGCCCACGGGCAGTGCTGGGCGATGGCGTCAAACTCGTGTCCCATGCGGTGGTTACCGGTTTGACCACTGTCGGCGCCCGCACGCGGATATTTCCATTTGCCTCAATCGGTCATGAACCACAAGATCTGAAGTTTCAGGGTGAGGAAACGACACTTTCCATCGGTTCGGATTGCATCATCCGCGAAGGCGTCACGATGAATCCGGGCACGGCCGGCGATAACAGCAAGACGATCATCGGCGACCGCTGTGTGTTTCTGGCCAATGCCCATGTGGCGCATGATTGTGTTCTGGGCAGCAACATCATCTTTTCCAATGGCGTGATGGTTGCCGGTCACTGCAAGATTGACGACTACGCGATACTTGGCGGCGGCGCGGGTGTTCACCAGTTTTGCCGCATTGGCCGGAATGCTTTCGTCGGAGGCATGGCGGGCGTTGAGAATGATGTCATTCCGTTTGGCGTCGCGCTCGGCAACCGTGCCTATCTGGGCGGACTGAACCTGGTGGGCATGAAACGCGCTGGAATTGAACGCGATGACATCCATGCAGCGAGGGCGGCCTACAAACATCTCTTTTCCGGCAATGTACCGCTGACGGAAGCCGTCGGGACGCTGCCGGAGGAACTGACACGCAGCGCTGTCGTCAAAAGCATCGTTGATTTCATCAAGGCCGGCGCCGACCGGGCGCTCTGCACGCCACGGAACCGGGATGAGCTTGACTAGGGAAAACCAGCTGGCTCGGCCGGTTCTTGGCGCAAAGGGTTTTGATCCGCGAACCATGCAGGTCGCCATCATTGCCGGAAATGGCAGCATGCCGGGAGAGATTCGCGCCGCCATGCAGGCGCAAGGCCTGTCCCCGGTTCTGGTGGGCGTGCGTGGCGAGGTGGAAGCGGAACTGGCAAAAAGCTGCGACAAGGTATTTTCCTACGGCCAGCTGGGTTCGCTGTTTGAGCTTTTGGAAAAGCACAATATCCGCCACCTGGTCTTCGCCGGCGGCATCGTCAAGCGGCCCGACTTCGGAGCGCTCAAGCCGGACATGGTGACATTGCGGGAATTGCCGGCCCTTCTGAAGATCACGCTTGGCGGCGATGACAGCGTACTGGGCAAGATTGCCGCCTTCATGGGCAAGCGAGGTGTCGAGGTCGTCGGAGTCAGGGATGTGGCGCCGGTTCTGTTGGCTGAACAAGGTCACATTGCCGGTCCGCCCTTGCGCGGCCGCATGCAGAAGAGGTTGTCTGAAAGCCTGAGGCTCGCCTGGAACGGCGCCAGAACGGTTGGCAGCCTGGATGCCGGGCAGGGCTGCATCGTGGAGGATGGCCGGGTGGTTGCGCTGGAGGGGGCGGAGGGAACCGATGCAATGATCCGTCGTTTGGGCGAATTGCGCAAAGAAAAGCGCCTCAATCCCAACCCCGACTGGAGTATTCTGGCGAAAGTAACCAAACCCGATCAGGACATGCGCGCCGATCTGCCGGCCATCGGACCCGGCACCATCCGCGCGGCACATGAGGCAGGCCTCAATTATGTGGCGGTTGAAGCTGAAAGCTCGGTCGTGCTCGCCAGAAGCAAGCTGATGGAGCTAGCCAGCCGCTACGGCATTCGCGTTAGCGGGTTCACCGATGAAAGCCTGCCACAATGACCGGCAAACCGCTCCGCCTGTATTTCGTAGTCGGAGAAATCTCCGGAGATACGCTGGGTGCTGATCTGACCGATCAGTTTGGTGAGCTTGGCATGCCGGTCGAAATCATGGGGTTGGGCGGACCCAAGCTTCAGGCCCGCGGTCTCAAGCCGCTTTTCGACTCTTCCGAGATCGCTGTAATGGGGATTTCCGGCGTGGTGGCAAAACTGCCGGCGCTGCTTGCCCGTGCAAGGCGGGTTGCCAACGACATTCTGGAAAAAAAGCCGGATGTCCTGCTGCTGATCGATTCACCGGAGTTTTCCAAGCAGGTGGCCAAGCGGGTCAAGGCGCGCCGGCCCGATCTGCCGGTGGTGAAATATGTCTGTCCGACGGTGTGGTCCTGGCGGCCTGGACGGGCGAAGACAATGACCAGCTATGTGGATCACGTGCTGGCCATTCTACCGTTCGAGCCGGATGTCATGCATGAGCTGGGCGGGCCGCCCACCACCTATGTCGGCCATCCTCTGTCCCGGCTGGCCGGTGTGATCGACATGAAGCAAAAGCGAAAGCCCAAAAGCCCGCCCCTGATCCTGTTGCTCCCCGGTTCGCGCCGGAGTGAAACCAGCCGGTTGCTGCCGGTATTGCGCGAAAGCATCGAAGTTCTGCACCGCCGCAATGTGAAGGCGGAGTATGTACTGCCGGCAGTGCCGCATCTGGAAGACGAAATCCGGAATGAAGTGGCAGGCTGGGAGATCAGACCGGAAGTCGTGTCAGGCGAAGACGAGAAAATCGCCGCCATGGAGAAGGCCGATGTGGCGATTGCCGCTTCCGGCACGGCCATTCTCGAGCTTGCCATGTACGGCGTGCCTACTATTTCGATCTACAAACTGGACAAGGCAATCCTCGCCCTGCGCTTCATGATCAAGGGCTGGACGGCTGCCTTGCCCAACCTGATTGCCGATGCGCCCATCGTTCCGGAACGCTTCAACGAATATGCCAATCCGGAATATGTCGCGAGGATGGTTGAACCGCTGCTGGAGGATTCCCTGCAGCGCCAGGCCCAGCTTGAAGGCTTCAGGCTTGTCCATGCCCGGATGAAACAGGATGAGGCGCCGGGGCGGATCTGCGCACGCATCATCGCCGGAATGGTGAGTTAAGAAAGCCGGTTCTGAAGAAACACGGAACGATCCGCAAATGAAAAAGGCGCCGGATGGCGCCTTTTCAGTTATATCCGCAACAGCTGTGCTCAGCGGTCTTCCACCGCAACATAATCACGCTGTGCAGCGCCGGTGTAAAGCTGGCGCGGGCGGCCGATCTTCTGTTTGGGATCCTCGATCATTTCCTTCCACTGGGCGATCCATCCAACGGTGCGAGCGAGTGCGAACAGCACGGTGAACATGTTGGTCGGGAAGCCAAGTGCCTTCAGCGTGATACCGGAATAGAAATCGATGTTGGGATAGAGTTTCTTCTCGATGAAGTACTCATCGGTCAGCGCGATCTTCTCCAGTTCCATCGCCACTTCGAGCATCGGATCGTCCTTGATGCCGAGCTCAGTCAGCACCTCGTGGGTGGTCTTCTGCATGATGCGCGCGCGCGGATCGTAGTTCTTGTAGACCCGGTGACCGAAGCCCATCAGGCGGAAAGGATCGTCCTTGTCCTTGGCACGGTCGATGAACTCGGGAATGCGGTCGACCGAACCGATCTGAGCCAGCATGTTGAGGGCCGCCTCGTTGGCGCCGCCATGGGCCGGACCCCACAGGCAGGCAATGCCGGCGGCAATGCAGGCAAACGGGTTGGCGCCAGAAGAACCGGCAAGGCGCACGGTCGAGGTCGAGGCGTTCTNNCGTTCTGCTCGTGATCGGCATGAAGAATGAAGATGCGGTCCATGGCGCGGGCAAGCACCGGATTGACCTCGTATTCCTCGCACGGCACCGAGAAGCACATGTAGAGAAAGTTGGAAGCGTAATCGAGCGAGTTCTTCGGATAAACGAAGGGCTGGCCGATATGGTACTTGTAGGCCATGGCTGCGATTGTCGGCATCTTCGCGATCATGCGCAGGGAGGCGACCATGCGCTGGTGCGGATCGGATATGTCTGTCGAGTCGTGGTAGAAGGCCGAGAGTGCGCCGACTACGCCGCACATTACCGCCATGGGGTGGGCATCGCGGCGGAAGCCGGTGAAGAACCGGTTCATCTGCTCATGCACCATGGTGTGATAGGTGATGCGGCTATGGAAGTCCTCGTTCTGCTCCTTTGTCGGCAGTTCGCCGTAGAGCAGCAGATAGCAGGTCTCGATGAAGTCGCCATGTTCGGCAAGCTGCTCGATCGGGTAGCCGCGATGCAGCAGAATGCCCTTGTCACCATCGATGAAGGTGATGTCGCTTTCGCAGGCGGCTGTCGAGGTAAAGCCCGGATCGAACGTGAAGCGGTCCGTGTTCTTGTAGAGGGCACCGATGTCGACAACGTCCGGGCCGAGAGTTCCCGCCTTGACCGGAAATTCCCAGCTTTCATCACCAATGGAGAGTTTCGCTGTTTTTTCCGTCATGATCCTGTCCTCTTCTCACATACCTAAGTCGTTGCTTCCGGCACCAGGTCCTGAAACTACGCGTTCGTTGCAGCCATTTTGAAAGTCGGGGAAATACCGCTTCAAGATGGTGATGCCGCAATGCAGCATTCCGTACACGTGTGGTATCCCATTTCCCCGCCACACTCAAGCTAGCAGAAAGTAAAAAGCGGGTGAGACCGTATTGTTATATACGGCTATATCGGGAACCGTATCTTGCCGAAAGCTAAAGTACGTCCTGCAAACGGGCGATACATTCGTCTTTTCCCAGCACCGCCAGAACGTCGAAGACGCCCGGAGACGTGGTTCTGCCGGTTAGTGCTGCGCGCAGCGGCTGGGCAACCTTGCCGAGCTTGAGTTCCTTCGCCTCGGCAAACTCGCGCACTGCCTGCTCGGTTGATTCGGCGCTCCATTCTTCAATCGCGGCCAAGGCCGGCACGAGATCGCGAAGTACCTCTGTACCACCATCATCAAGGATGTTCCGTGCTTTTTCCTCAAAGGAAAGCGGGCGCCTGGCGAAGAGATAGGCAGCGCTGTCTGTCAGTTCGACCAGTGTCTTGGCGCGCTCCTTGAGCCCCGGCATGGCGGCCAGAAGCTTGTCGCGTTCGGCTGGCTGCAGTGCCTTGCCGAGCGGCGTTTCAAGATCGATTTCCGGCAGGATGCGGGCAATACTGTCGACCAGATACGCATCGCCGGCGTGGCGGATATAGTGGCCGTTGAGCGCCTCCAGCTTGGCAAAGTCAAAGCGGGCGGCGGCCTTGTTCATGCCGTCGAAACCGAACCAGCCGATCATCTCTTCCGTGGACATGATTTCGTCGTCGCCATGGGCCCAGCCGAGACGCACGAGATAGTTGCGCAGCGCCTCCGGCAGATATCCCATGGCGCGGTAGGCTTCTGCCCCCAGCGCACCGTGGCGCTTGGAAAGCTTGGCGCCATCGGGGCCGTGAATGAGCGGAATATGCGCCATGACCGGCACCTCCCAGCCGAGCGCCTGATAGATCAGCGTCTGGCGGGCGGCATTGGTCAGGTGGTCGTCGCCGCG